>JAFECN010000319.1 GCA_018242145.1 Pseudomonadota bacterium | reverse complement strand
TTCCTTCACCCCGCGCGTTTCCGTCGATGGCCTGGTGATCGGCAATCCGTCCTGGGTGAAGTCCCCGCAAATGGCGGAAGCGAAGAACCTGACCTTCAAGATCCGAATCCTGCCCTATCTCTTCGGCGGGCGGGCCTATCTGCCGATGCTTTCCATCGATCATCCCGATCTGCTGGTGGTCCGTCAGGCGGACGGGCGCACCAATTGGGACTTCGACAACAGCGGGGATACCGGCGAAGGCATGAAGATCCCGCCGATCCAGCACTTCGTCGTGCGCGACGGCCATCTGGAAATCCACGATCTGAAGCGCAGGCTCACCTTTGTCGGCACGATCAACTCGCAGGAAAACACCGGGCGCGGCCCAGGCTTCAGCCTGACCGGCGATGGCCTTCTGAACAAACGCAAGTTCACCGCGAGCGTGCGCGGCGGCCCACTCATCAATGTCGATGTGAGCGCGCCCTATCCGTTCTATGCGAACATCCATGCGGGCGGCACCCATGTGGTGGCGCGCGGCTCCATCAAGCATCCGTTCGATCTGGGCGCCATCGAAGCGACGTTGACGCTGGCCGGGCCGAACCTGAACCAGCTTTACGATCTGACCGGTCTGGCGCTGCCCGGCACGCCGCCTTACCGCGTGACGGGGCACCTCATCCGCGATGAAGCGGTTTATACGTTCCAGAATATCGACGGCACGGTGGGATCGTCCGACCTGCGCGGCGATCTGAAGGTCGATGCATCCGGGAAGATTCCGTTTCTTTCCGGGCATGTCTCTTCAAAGGTTCTGGATTTCGCCGATCTGGGCCCGGTGATTGGCGCGCCGACGCCGGCCAAAGACCGCGCCGATGCCATTGCGCGCGGCGCCAAGCCGTCCGATCTGGCGCCGATGAAGCATCTGCTTCCCGACACGCCGCTGCAGGTGGACCGCCTGCGCCAGATGAATGCCGACGTCACCTACAGCGCGGATGCCGTGCGCTCCCGGGATTTTCCGCTGCGCCATGCCGCCACGCATGTGGTGCTGAAGAACGGCGTGCTGACGCTCGATCCGCTGTCCTTCACCTTCGCGCAAGGCAAGCTTGCCGGCCGCGCGCAGATCGACGCCAGCCGCCCTGTGCCCGTGACCAGCATCGACGCCCGGCTCACCGGCGTTCGTCTTGAGCAGTTCGTCTCCAGCAAGCCGCCCGCCGTGGAAGGCCTGCTTGCGGCGCGGGCAAAACTGAGCGGTGCGGGAAACTCGATTCAGAAAGCCGCGACCACCGCGCGCGGAACGTTCACCACGGTTATTCCGTCCGGGAAAATACGGGCCGCTTTTGCGGAACTCGCGGGCATCAATGTTCTGAACGGGCTGGGCCTGCTGCTTTCGGACGACAAGAGCGATACAGGCGTGCGGTGTGCGGTGGCCGATTTCGGTGTCGATAAAGGCGTGATGACGGCGCGCCATCTCGTTTTCGATACCGATCCGGTGCTGGTGACGGGAAAGGGCACGATGGCGCTGGACGGCGAGAACATGAATCTCGAACTCCAGGGGCATCCCAAGAAGTTCCGCCTTCTGCGGGTCCGCGCGCCCATCACCCTCACGGGGCCGGTGGATGACCCTCGGATCGGCGTCGCGGCCAGCAAGGCGATTCCACAGGGCGGGTTGGCGCTCGCGCTTAGTTTTCTTTCGCCGCTCGCGGCGATCATTCCCTTCGTGGACCCCGGCCTGGCAAAGGACGCGAACTGCGCGGCGCTCATGGCAACGGGAAAGCAGCACGGGGTGCGCTGAACCCGACGCCAAAGCGCAGGGACAAACTTATCCTGCATGACACTAGTGTTAAGTTGTCTGTAGGGCGCCCGCGCCGGTCTTCAAGGGGCGGCCCTATGCTCGTTTGGCATGCCCAGGGGTCTTCGCTTTGCAGCGATCAAACTATTGGTGACCACCGATCAGCCCCCATCTCCCGCCTGTGACCGGCCAACGGATGGTTACCCCCTTCCACCCAAGGCCGGGCTCGAATGGAGAGGCAAATGACGAAGTTCAATTCGGATGGCGAAGTGTTCGGCTCGAAAGTGCTGACTCTGGCCGTGATCGCCCTATCGGCTTTCATCCTGGCTGGCATGGTCTATTCCCCCGGAAAGCCGGAAGCGTCCAAGGCGCCGTCGATACAGACGCAGCAGATCGTCGATACCGTGCCGGCACCGGCCGATGGCGTTTCCGGTTGATGCCCGCGCCGGAGCGGGTTGCCGCGATATTCCGGGAAATTGGCCCCAAACCCCGGCCAAATCCGGGGTGACGCGGAGCCGCTGCGGCGTTATAATTTCAGCGTTGCATGGGCATACCGGTTGGTCGCCCTATGTGTAGAGGGCGCTCCAGTCCGGTTGGGAGGATTGGAATGGAAGAACCGCTTCACGCTTCAAGAGAAGTCGATAAGGACGAGATGTTGCCGCGCATTGTCGCCGCGGTAGCCGGGCTTGCGCTGATTCTGATCGTTGCCGGTGGCTTGATGTATTCCGGTATCTGGTCGCCGGCCAACCCGACCGCGACGGCGAGCACGACGGTCGCCAAGCACTAGGTTTGCCGCCTAGTCCGCTTCGGTTTCGCTCAGGCCCACGTCGTGGCCCCAAAGATGCTCGACGTGCGCGAGCACCTGTTCCTTTGTTTTCCCGTTCAACGGGACTCCACGGTGCATCTTGTGTTCCAGGATCAGGCGGCGATTGCCTTTCAGGTCCGCCGATTTCACCTGGATGTTCGGTTCGTTCAAACTCACATCGTATTGGCGCGCCAGCAGTTGCCGCACCTTGCGATAGCCGAGTTCGTTGTGGATTGCACTCACGCGATACGCGCTGTCATCGGCCTTGTCGAATAACGAAAAGAGCCGAAAATCGCGCATCAGCTTGGGCGATAGGAACTGTTCGATGAAACTTTCGTCGCGGTAGTTCGCCCAGGCATCCTTCAGCGTGCCCACCCAGTCGCCATTGCCGGCAAACTGCGGAAACCAGTCGCGATCCTCTGCCGTCGGATCTTCGCAAATACGCTTGATGTCGCTCATCATGCCGAAGCCCAGCGCGTAAGGATTGATGCCATAATAGCGCCGGTCGTCGAATTCGGGCTGGAACACCACCGATGTGTGGCTGTGCAGGAATTCGAGAAGCGATCCTTCGCTGATCCAGCCGCGATCGTAGAGAATGTTCATGATCGCGTGATGCACGAAGCTGGCGCAGCCTTCGTTCATGACCTTGGTCTGCTTCTGCGGGTAGAAATATTGCGCGAGGTTGCGCACGATGCGAAGCGTCTCCCGTTGCCAGGCCTTCAGCGACGGCGAATGTTTTTCCAGAAAGTAGAGAAGGTTTTCTTCCGGAAGCTTCATGTCGCCGCTGAAGTCATCCTCGGCGTCGACGATGGGGGCGGCATGCGGCGGCTCGATGCCCGCCGGCAGCGTGCGCCACAGCTCGTTATAGGATTCTTCCTCATATTGCGCCCGCGCGCGCATTTTCTCGATAACCCGTTCCTTGGACGGGCGCGGCGGGCGGCGATAGCGGAAGACGCCCTGGTCCATAAGCGCATGCGCGCTGTCCAGAACCGCCTCCACCTCGTCGCGGCCATACTTCTCTTCGCAGGCGGCGACATATTTTTTCGCGAAGGCGAGATAATCCAGAATGCCTTCGGCGTTTGTCCATTGGCGGAAGAGGTAGTTGTTCCTGAAAAAATGATTGTGGCCGAAGGCGGCGTGCGCCATCACGAGCGCTTGCATCGTCATGGTGTTTTCTTCCAGCAGGTACGAAATGCACGGGCTGGAATTGATGACGACCTCGTAAGCCAGAGCCGAATATCCGGCGCGATACATCGTCTCTTCGCGCGCGAACATCTTGCCGAACGACCAGTGATTGTACATCAGCGGCATGGCCATCGACGAATAGGCATCGAGCATCTGCTCGGATGAAATCACCTCGATCTGGTTGGGATAGACTTCGAGCTTCAGGTCCCCAAGCGCGATCTCTTCGATCGCTTTATAGGTGCGATCCAGGCAAGCGAAGCTCCATTCGGATTCGGCAAAAAGGAGGTCGCTCATGCCGCCTCCGCTTTCCGGAACAATTCGCGAAAGACCGGGAAGATGTCGGCCGGTTTGGAGATTCGCTTCGTCGCGAAATTCGGCCAGGTCTCCGCCACGGTCCGGTAGGCGCGCCACAACTCGGCGCCGGATTCGTCCGAAGCGAAAACCTCCATTTCGCGTTCGTCGAGAATTTCGATGTAGGCGTAATACTGGCAGAGCGGCATGATGTCGTCATTGAGCATTTCCACGCAGCGCCGCGCGTCGCCCGATTGCGTGTAGCCGTCGGACGCCTGCGCCGCATAGATGTTCCAGTCCGCCGTGGCGTAACGCGCCTTCTGAATTTCCAGCATCTTGTCCAGCGCAGTGGATACGATCGTTCCGCCGGATTGCCGCGAGTAGAAGAACTCCTGCTCATCCACTTCCTGCGCATCGTGGGTATGCCGGATGAAGACGATGTCCACGCGCTCATAGCGCCGCTTCAGGAACAGATGCAGAAGCATGTAGAAGCGCTTGGCGAGATCCTTTTCGCGCTCGCCCATGGAGCCGGACACGTCCATCAGGCAGAACATGACCGCCTGGCTGGTCGGCACGGGATGTTCGGCGAAGGCGTTGAAGCGCACATCCACCGGGTCGATGAAGCCCACCCATTTCCGCTTGGCGTGAAGACGGGCGATTTCTTCCTTCAAGGCCACGACCCGCTCGCGATCGACCTCCGGCGCGTTTTCCAGCGCGTGAAGCTCGGCTTCCAGAGACGCAATATCCTTCAGTTTCGGCCTGTGGAGCGCGAGGCGGCGGCCCTGCGCGTTTCGCATCGTGCGGATCAGGTTGATCTGCGTGGGCGATCCCGACGTCGTGATGCCCGCGCGCTTCCAGGTCTTGTTCGGGGTTTCCTTGAGCGTGGTGCGAACCAGATTGGGAAGCTCCAGGTCTTCGAAGAAGATGTCGAGGACTTCGTCCTGCGTCATCGTGAATTCGAAATCGTCCTCGCCTTCCGCGAAATCGGAAGCCTGTTTGCCCGCGCCGCCGCCATCGCCGGACGGCGGCTTCTTGATTTCGTCGCCGGGCGTGAACTCCTTGTTACCGGGCAAAACGAAATCGTGCTCGCCGCCGGCTTTGGGGTCGAGGCGGAAGCGTGGCTCCCGGGTTCCCTTCGTCGAAATGCGGACTTTGCGATCCTTTTCGAGATCGGCGACGGAGGAATCCTTCAGGGATTTCTGAACGGCTTCGCGAATCTGCGTGCGGGCGCGGCGCAGAAAGCGCTGGCGGTTGCCCAGGCTTTTGCCCTTCGGGTTGAGACGGCGGTCAATGAAATGTGTCATCGCGACCGCTCCCGTTCGGGAGCTTACCCCGCCTTGTTCACCCGCATGTACCATTCCACGAGCCGGCGCACCTGCCGCGCGGTGTAGCCACGGGCGAGCATGCGCTTGACGAACTCGTTGTGCTTGGTCTCGGTGTCCGAATCCTTCTTGGATTCAAAGCTGATGACCGGCAGCAGATCCTCGACCTGCGTGAACATCCGCTTTTCGATGACCGAGCGGATTTTCTCATAGGCCGTCCAGGCCGGGTTCTTGCCTTCGTGTTGCGCGCGATAGCGCAGCGCGAATTTCACGACCTCGTTGCGGGAGTCCTTCGGGTTGGCGATGCCGGCGGGCTTTTCGATTTTCGAAAGCTCGTTGTCCAGGGCTTCGCGATTCAGAAGCTGCCCGGTGTCGGCATCCTTGTAGTCCTGATCCTCGATCCAGGCATCGGCATAGGCGATGTAGCGGTCGAAGAGGTTCTGGCCGTACTCGCCGTAGGATTCCAGATAAGCCTTCTGGATTTCCTTGCCGATGAACTCCGCGTAACGCGGAGCCAGTTCCGCCTTGATGAATTCGAGATATTTCTTCTCGGTTTCGTCGGGATATTGCTCGCGCTTGATCGCCTGTTCGAGAACGAACATCAGGTGCACAGGGTCGGCGGCGACTTCGGAATGATCGTAGTTGAAGGTTTCCGACAGCGTCTTGTAGGCGAAACGTGTCGAGATGCCCGTCATGCCTTCATCCACGCCCGCCGCGTCCTTGTATTCCTGCAATGTTTTCGCTTTGGGGTCGGTATCCTTCAGCTTCTCGCCGTCATAGACGCGCATCTTGGAGATGAGATTGGAGTTCTCATGCTCTTTCAGCCGCGTCATCACGCAGAACTTGGCAAGCATCTCCAGCGTTTCGGGCGAGCATTGCGCGCCGCTCAGCTCGCTGGCCTTCAGCAGCTTCTTGTAGATCGCCGTTTCTTCGGTCACGCGCAGCGAATAAGGAACGGTCACGACACTGATGCGGTCGAGGAACGCCTCATTGTTGCGGTTGTTCTTGAAGACCTGCCATTCCGCTTCGTTGGAGTGGGCAAGGATGGTGCCGTTGAACGGGATGGGGCCGAGCGTTTCGGTGCCGGTGTAGTTGCCTTCCTGCGTCGCCGTAAGCAACGGGTGCAGCACCTTGATCGGCGCCTTGAACATTTCGACGAATTCCAGGAGGCCCTGATTGGCACGGCAGAGGCCGCCGGAGAAGGAGTAGGCGTCCGGATCGTTCTGGCTGAAATGCTCCAGCTTGCGGATATCCACCTTGCCGACGAGCGAGGAGATATCCTGGTTGTTCTCGTCGCCGGGTTCGGTTTTGGCAACGGCGAACTGGCGCAGCTTTGACGGATAAAGCCGCACGACTTCGAATTTCGAAATGTCGCCGCCGAATTCGTCCAGCCGTTTCACCGCCCACGGGCTCATCACCTGTCCGGTGCGATGCCGGTCGATGCCATACTTTTCCGCAAGCAGGGAGGAAAGTTCCGCGGACCGGAAGAGGCCCAGCGGGCTTTCGAACACCGGGCTGATGTCTTCCCCGGCCTTCAGCACATAGATCGGATGTTTCTCCATCAGATCCTTGAGCCGCTCGGCGAGCGAGGATTTGCCGCCGCCGACCGGGCCGAGGAGATAAAGAATCTGGCGCTTCTCTTCCAAACCCTGCGCGGCATGCTTGAAGTAGCTCACGATCCGCTCAATCGTGTCTTCCATGCCGAAGAAGCCGTCGAACGCCTTGTAGGTCTTGATCGTGCGGTTGAAGAAGATGCGGCCGAGGCGCGGATCCTGCGCGGTGTCGATCAGTTCGGGCTCGCCGATCGCCGATACCATGCGCTCGGCGGGCGTGGCATAGAGCATCTTGTCGTCGCGCGCGGCCAGAAGCCAATCGCGCAGGCTCATCGTTTCAAAACGCTCGCGCGCGTAGTCGCGGGTGAAGATATCGAAGACGTCAAGCGTGCTCATCACTTCAACTCCTGTTACGTCCTGCACGCCTCCACATAATATCTACATCGTGGTTCTGCGCAGACATACAAGACCACTGCAACCGCCGATGCGGAGAAGTTTCGCATCCCCGCATGAACCAACCCTTAATCCTGCTCCCTGTTCCCGCCGGGGCCTTCCGCAAACCAAGCAAAATCCGCCATTTGCGCGACTGCGCGCAAATGCCACTTTCCGGTTACGTTTCCCCGTCAATATCCCGCCAGCCTCTCCGGCGCCCGCCATGCGGCGCGTCGGCTTGGTCGATAGAATCGACTGTAACTCCGTTTGCCGAAAAAGAAAAACGGAACATGCGCAATTCCGTGTCGCGCGGCCGACGCAATCGCGCGGCGGCAATGCCGTGTTTCTGAATGCGGGATGAACGGATGTTTGGCGCTTGGCAGTGCCCGAAGATCGCGCAAAGATCGCGGCCATGAGCGGATCTGTCATCCCTGTGAGACGCGCAAAGCCGGAAGATGCCCGCGGGGTTGCGCGCGTCTATATCGAATCCTGGCACGACACCTACGCTGCCATTCTGCCGATGCGGCTTTTGTGCGCGATGACGCCGCGAGGGCAGACCGCGCGCTGGCGTTCCGCGATCCTGGCGCGCGACGAGATCGTCTTCGTGGCCGAGAATGAACGCGGCGAAATCGTCGGCATGGCGAGTTGCGGGCGCTCCCGCGACGCCGCGTTGGGTTTCGACGGAGAAGTTTACACGTTGTATGTCGATCCGGCCTGCTACGGCACCGGCATCGGCCGCGCCCTCCTCGCGCAGGCGTTCGTGTGGATGATGGAGCGCGGTTACGGTTCCTGCGTGATCTGGGCGCATGCGAAAAACAACGCCCGCTTCTTCTACGAGAAGATGGGCGGCCGATTGATCGCCGAACGCTCGGGGCGGCTCATGGGCGATGCGGTTTCCGAGTGCGCCTTCGGCTGGCATAGGCTGGCGCTCGCGGAAGCGGATCGCGCATGAGCGTCGCGAAGAACGCTATCGTCATTCTTCTGGATAGCCTCAATCGCCACATGCTCGGCGCTTATGGCGGCCGGGAATTCGCAACGCCCAATCTCGACCGGCTTGCCGCGCGCAGCATCCGGTTCACCAAGCATTACGCCGCCTCGCTGCCGTGCATCCCCGCGCGACACGATATTCTTTGCGGGGCGTGGGATTTTCTGTGGCGCCCCTGGGGTTCGGTGGAGATCTGGGAAGACGCGATCACCGCGCATCTGCATAGGGCCGGCGTCACCTCGCAGCTCATCAGCGATCATCCGCATCTGTTCGAGACGGGCGGCGAGAATTACCACGTCGATTTCACGGCCTGGGATTACCAACGCGGCCATGAAGGCGACCCGTGGAAGACGCGAGGGGATTCAAGCTGGGCCGGTGCGCCGATGTTCGGCCTGAAACGCGACATGCCCTATGACCGCTCGCGTGGCTGGTTCAAGTCGGAAGCGGATTTTCCCGGGCCGCGGACCATGCAGGCGGCGGCGGATTGGCTTGCGGAGAATGCCGGGGCGCAGGAACGCTTTTTTCTTTTCGTGGACGAGTTCGATCCGCATGAGCCCTTCGATACGCCCGATAGTTATGTGAAGCGCACGGATCCGGATTGGGATGGGCCGCCCCTGATCTGGCCGCCTTATGCCGTCGAGGCGGTGAAGCGCGGTGTCATCACCGAACGCGAAGGGCAACACATTCGCGCCCGTTACGGCGCCAAGCTGATGATGATCGACCATTGGCTGGGGCGCATGCTCGATCAGATCGACACGAAAAATCTGTGGCAGGACACGCTCGTCATCCTCTGCACCGATCATGGGCATTATCTGGGCGAGAAAGATATCTGGGGCAAACCCGCGGTGCCGCTCTACGAGACGATGGCCAACATCCCATTGCTTATCGCCGCACCGGATACCGTTCCCGGCGCGAGCGACGCGCTCACAACCAGCGCCGACATCTTTGCGACGCTGGCGGATGTCTTCGGTGTCGCAGATCAAATCCGCCAGCGCACGCATGGCGTTTCGCTGTTGCCGCTCCTCGCCGGCAAGGCCGCGAAGGTCCGCGACTGGATTTTGGCGGGCGTCTGGGGGCGGGAGGTTCATTACATCGACAAACGCATCAAATATGCCCGCGCACCCGCCCAGGAAAACGCGCCGCTCTCGATGTGGTCGAACCGGTGGTCCACCATGCCGACCCATATCCTGTCGCGGACTCAGGAACTGCCGCTGCCGGACGAACGGGCACGGCTGGACCGGATGCCGGGAAGCAAGGTGCCCGTCATCCGCCAGATGTGGGATGCCAGCGATGCGTTGCCGTTCTGGGCAAGCCGGCGCTTCTTAGGAAACCATCTCTACGATCTGGAGAAGGACCCGGGCGAAACCGAAAATCTCGCGGGCTCCGCGCGCGAGGCGGATTTCGCGGATGCGCTTCGCAGGGCCATGAAATCCATCGAAGCGCCGCAGGAACAATTCCTCCGGCTGGGGCTGGCTTAATCTCTCAAGTCCCGCGGACGCAGGAACTCGAGCAGGATGCCCTCCGCCGTGACATCGCTCCAGGACGTTGCGTCGAAATCCAGTACCGCCAGCGCGCAGGTGGGAAATTTCTCGCGCATGTCTTCGCGTTTGTGGCCTTCGGATTTCGAGAGCGGCCTGCGCGCGAGGCGCAGCGCGCATTCCTGCATGCCGGGATTGTGCCCGACCACCAGCAGGACATCGACTGCGTCTTCGGTCTGATGGACTTGCTCCAAAATCTGGCGCGGTGACGCCAAATAAAGCTCTTTTCTGAAAGACACTGCAGAAGGCTTTGCGAGTTCGGCCGACAACACCGCCCAGGTCTGCCGTGTGCGCTGCGCCGTCGAGCAAATAACCGCGTCCGGAAGATAACCGCGCACGTCCATCGCATGGCCCATATGCGCTGCGTCCGTGCGGCCGCGATCGGTCAGCACGCGGGCGAGATCGCCTTCGCCCGTATCCTGCGCGGCTTTGGCATGGCGCAGGAGAAGCAGGCGCTTCATGCGGATGGCTCAGGCGATCTGATAGCGGGCGCGGGCGCCGCGTTCGAGGGCGGCGGCAACCAGCCGGTCGATGTGCAAAGACCTGCGCAGCACTTCCAGAACCCGCACTTCCTCCAGCATCACGCGGGAGTCGGACAGGGCCACTTCCAGCCCCAGCATATAGGCGGTCTCGACCAGATGGTCGGGCAGGGCTTCCTTGATCAGCCCCAAAACCGCATCCGCGCCGTCCTGCTCCTGCAGGATCGAGCCGCATTCCTGCGCGACGGGAAGAAGCCGGTGCTCCTCGAAATCGCGGAAGACGGGAAGCGTCTTGGCAATATTGCCGATGGTCTTGAGCTCGCGCTCGCTCATGACGCCGTCGGCGGCGGAGACGACGACCATAACGTAAATGAGCGCCGCGTGATGGCTGATGGTGTTCATGTTCTGCATGTCTGCCGGGATGCGGGCGCGACCTTAAGCAGCTTGACCCCCACGGGCAAGCACGCAACATGCGGCCATGACGACGAACAAAAAGCCCGGAAAATGGCGCGCACGAACGCTCGGCGTTCGCGGCGGACAGATGCGCACGCCGTTTCAGGAGACGTCCGAACCGCTGTTCATGACGTCGGGCTATGCCTACGAGTCCGCGAACGAAGCGGAGGGGCGCTTCACCGGGGCTTCGCCCGGCTATCAATACAGCCGCTACTCCAATCCCACCGTCACCATGTTCGAGGAACGCATGGCCGCGCTGGAAGGCGCGCCGGTGGCCCGCGCCACGGCCAGCGGCATGGCGGCGGTCAGCAGCGTCTTCCTCAGCGCGCTCAGGACCGGCGATCATGTGGTGGGCGCCAAGGCGATGTTCGGCGCGTGCCGCTATGTGATCGAGGAAATCCTGCCGCGCTTCGGCATCGCCCATACGCTGGTCGATGGAAGCAATCTGGAAGAATGGTCCGCGGCGATAAAGCCGAACACGAAGCTGTTGTTTCTGGAGACACCCGCCAATCCGACGCTCGCGATCGTCGATCTGCGGGCCGTGGCGACGATCGCCGACAAGGCGGGCGCGCTGCTTGTCGTGGACAATGCCTTTGCATCGCCGGTGCTGCAGCGGCCCATGGATTTCGGCGCGCATGTCGTCGTCCACAGTTCGACCAAATATATCGACGGTCAGGGGCGCGCGCTGGGCGGCGTGGTTCTGTGCAAAGAGGATTTCCTGAAAGACCATCTTCAGCCCTTTTTGCGTAACACCGGGCCATCCATCAGCCCGTTCAACGCATGGCTCCATCTGAAAAGCCTGGAGACGCTCGATCTGCGCATGCGGGCGCATTGCGAAGGGGCGGCAAAGATTGCGGATTTCCTGGCGTCGCAGAAGAAGATTCGCCGCGTGATCTATCCCTTCCGGCCCGATCATCCGCAGAACGCGCTCGCCCGCGCGCAGATGTCCGGCGGCGGCGGCGTGGTGACGTTCGAGGTCGAAGGCGGAAAGGAAGCCGCTTTCCGGCTGGAGAACGCGCTGCAATTGATCGACGTGTCGAACAATCTGGGGGATGCCAAAAGCATCATCACGCATCCCGAGACGACGACGCATCAAAAGGTGAACCCCGCGGCACGGCTGGAACTGGGCGTGACGCCGGGTCTTCTACGGTTGTCGGTCGGTCTCGAAGACCCGGACGATCTTTGCGACGATCTCGAACAGGCGCTCAAAGGAGACTGATATGTCCGAACACCATGCCGGCGTGCGCTGGAAGCGCACCTCCGCGGACTTCGCCTATGCCAACTACAACCGCGCGCACGAGATGGTGTTCAAGAACGGCGCTATCGTTCTGAGCGCATCCGCCACGCCGGCCTACAAGGGCGATGCGGACCGGGTCGATCCCGAGGAAGCCTTCGTCGCCTCCCTGTCGTCCTGCCACATGCTCACATTCCTGGCGATCTGCGCGCTGAAGAAGCTGAGCGTGGAATCCTATGACGACGCGGCCGTGGGCTACATGGAGAAAGGCGCCAACGGAAAGATGCAGATCACCCGCGTTATTCTCCATCCGGTTGTGCGCTTTGCCGATGGCGCCCATGTGACGGCGGACATGCTCGCGGATTTCCACCATCAGGCGCATGAAGGCTGCTTCATCGCCAATTCCGTCACCACGGCGGTCACAGTGGAGGCGCGGAATTAACCCTCCGCTTACCATGACTCTTGCGGGCGCGCGGGCTCGGATTCCATAATCCCGACTATGTACGAGCGTGTCACGCGGGGCATTCGGGTCGCAGTCAGACCGGCATTCCTGGACGATCAATCCGATCCCAGCGAGCGCCGTTATCTGTGGTCCTACACCGTCACCATCGAGAACACCGGCTTCGAGACGGTGCAGCTCATGTCCCGCTATTGGCACATCACCGACGCCGACGGCCATGTTCAGGAAGTGCGCGGTCCGGGCGTCGTGGGCGCGCAGCCGGTGATCCCGCCGGGGCAGAAATTCGAATACACCAGCGGCTGCCCGCTCCCCACCGCGTCGGGCGCCATGGAAGGCCGCTATCAGATGCGGGCCGCGACGGGCGAGGATTTCGAGGCGGAAATCCCCGGTTTTGTGCTCGAAAGCCCGCACGAGCGGCGGCAGGTTCATTAGCGCGGGGAAACCCCGCGGTTGATCTGGCGGATTTGATCTGTCGTAAATGCTCGCAACCGGCATCTAACGAGCGTGACCATGTCCGAAGCCAAGAAACACACCGATTTTCGCGCCAAACCGGCGCTTCCCATCGAGCCGCGGCCTTCGCGCGAAGAGGCCGAAAAGGCGGTGCGCACATTGCTGCGCTGGGCGGGCGACGATCCGGCGCGCGAAGGGTTGATCGACACGCCGGCGCGCGTGGCGCGGGCGTTCGAAGACTGGTTCTCCGGCTACGAGCAGGACCCCGAATCCTATCTCGCGCGCACCTTCGAGGAAGTCGAAGGCTATGACGACATGATCGTGTTGAAGGACATCCGCTTCGAGTCCCATTGCGAGCACCATCTGGCGCCGATCATCGGCCGCGCGCATGTGGGCTATCTGCCCAACAACAAGGTTGTCGGCATCTCCAAGCTGGCGCGGGTCGTGGAAGCCTATGCCCGCCGCCTGCAGGTGCAGGAGAAGATGTGCGCGCAGATCGCCCATTGTATCGACACGGTGCTTCAACCCAAGGGCGTGGCCGTGGTGATCGAAGCGACCCATCAGTGCATGACCACGCGCGGCGTTCACAAGGCGGGCGTGACGATGGTCACATCCACCATGCATGGCGAATTCCGCAAGAATCCGCTGACGCGGCGCGAGTTCCTCAGCGTCATCGGCAATCCGCAATCCAGCATGGATAGTTAAGTTCCGCTCCGGAACACGCGGGCCATTTCGTCAGCCTGATTTTCCGCCGGAGTTTTCCGGCATGCCGGAACCGTCTCTGCGGCTGCCACATTAAGGCAAGGAAGGCTTGGCGGCGGGTATGGCCCGCAGGAAGGGTTCGTCCATGCAACATCTGGCAATTGCCGCAGCGGCAACAGCAATCGCAATCGGCGCGGGATCGGGCGCGGTGACGTCTCTGAACCGCGCGGCGCCGTCTCTTCAACTGGATGTGTCCAACCCGATGATCGCGGGCACGGCGATGCTGCCGAATGCCAGCATCTGGGCCAATGCCGTCAAATCGCCCGAGCACGCCACCTTCGTTTCGGAAATCAAAGCCGCTGGCGTCGCGGACACCTTGAATGGCGGCGGCGAATACACCGTCTTCGCGCCGACGGACGGCGCCTATGCCAGCCTCGGCAAGAACCAGACCGCGACGATGATGAAATCGGCGCGGAAAAATGCGCGCTATCTCATCGTCAAAGGCCGCTACGATTCCACCAGACTCCTGCAGCTCATCAACGAGCAGGGCGGTCGCGTGAAATTGCACACGCTGGAAGGGGGCACGATCACGGCGAGCCTGAACGGCCCGACCAACATCGTGCTGATGGACGAGAACGGCACCATGGCCGACATCGCCATCTACGACATCCAGCAGAAGAACGGCGTTCTGCAGGTCATCGACCGCGTGCTCACGCCCGGCAAGAAATCGCGCGAAGTGGCCGACCGCTAGGCGGCCTTGAGGCCGCGGCCTTCCAGAAGTGCATCGATCTGCGGATCGCGACCGCGGAAAAGGCGATAGGCCTCCGCGAAATCGCGCGTGCCCCCGGCCGAATAGATGTAGTCGTGTAGCCGCTTCGCGGTCGCCGGATCGAACGCGCTTCCCGCGTCCTTGAAGGCGCGAAAGCCGTCCGCGTCCAGCACTTCGGCCCACATGTAGGAGTAGTAGCCGGCGGCATAGCCGTCGCCGTCGAAGATGTGCAGGAAATGCGTCGGCCGGTGGCGCATGCCGATCTCCCCCGGCAGGCCGATGCGCGACATGGACTGTGCTTCGAACGCCGCAACGTCGATATCGCCGGCGTTCTGCGCATGGATATCGAGATCCACCAGCGCGGAGCCCAGAAACTGAACCGTCTCGAATCCCTGATTGAAGGCGCGCGCGGCAATCAGCTTTTGGACCAGCGCCCCCGGGATCGGTTTTCCCGTTTCGACATGCACGGCGAATTTTTCCAGCACCTCGGGTTCTTCCAGCCAATGCTCGAAGATCTGCGAGGGCAACTCCACGAAATCGCGCGCCACATTCGTGCCGGAAAGCCGCGGGAAACGCACATCCGACAACATGCCGTGCAGCGCATGGCCGAATTCGTGGAACAGCGTGCGGGCGTCGTCGAAGCTCAGCAGTGCGGGGTCCGATTTCGGGAAGTTGCAGGTGTTGATGACGATCGGCGCGATCTTCCCGTCCACATTCTCCTGATCGCGGAACGAACTCATCCACGCGCCGCCGCGCTTGGAGGGGCGGGCGAAATAATCGCCATAGAACAACGCGACATGCTCGCCGCCGCGCATCACCTCCCACACGCGGACATCCGGGTGATAGACCGGAAGATCCCTGCGCTCCCGGAAATCCAGACCGAACAGCCGGTGCGCCGTGTAGAACGCCGCTGCGATCATCTTGTCGAGCTGAAGATAGGGGATCAGTTCGGCTTCATCGAAATCGTAGCGCTCCTTGCGAAGTTTCTCCGCGTAGTAGCGCCAGTCCCACGCGGCGAGCGGAACGTTCTTGCCTTCCTCGGCGATCACGGCCTGCAGATCGTCGCGTTCTTCCAGCGCGCGGCTTCGCGCGGCGGTCCATACCTGATCCAGAAGGATGCGCGCATTGTCCGGCGTGCCCGCCATCGTGTCGGCGAGCCGGTAGTCCGCGAATGTGGCGTAGCCCAGAAGCTTCGCCTTTTCCGCGCGCAGTTTCACGATCTGCGCGATCAACATCTTGTTGTCGTGCGCGTTGTCCCGGTCGCCGCGCGCCGACAGCGCTTTCAGCACGCGCTCGCGCAAATCGCGCCGCGGCGAGAATTGCAGGAAGGGCTCGGCGCTGGATCGCGAGGTCGTGACCGCATAAGGCGTGTCCGCCTTGCGCTCCCGGGCGAGGGCCGCCGCGGCATCGCGGACGAAATCCGGCAACCCTTCGACGTCTTTCTCCTTCAGCGGCAGGAGGAATTCCTGCTCGTCGGCGAGAACATTCTGGCCGAAACGGGTGCCCAGTTCCGCCAGCTTCTCGCCGATCTCGGCATAACGCTGCCGCGCCGCGCCTTCGAGCTTCGCGCCCGCGCGCAGGAAGTCGAGATGATAGCGCTCCAGCACGCGCAATTCTTCCGCGTTCAGGCCGAGGGATGCGCGCCGCGCGAACACATCGTCGATGCGGCGGAAGAGGGCGGCGTTCAGATGAATGGCATTCCAGTGCCGGGCATGCAGCGGTGCCATCTCGCGCTCGATGGCCTGAAGCGCGTCATTGGTGTCCGACGCGGCGAGATTGAAGAAGACGAGGTCGATGCGCGACAGCATTCGCCCGCTCGTCTCCAGCGCGACGATCGTGTTGGCGAAGCTCGGCGCTTCGGTGTTCGATGCGATGCGGGCGACCTCGTCCGCATGCTCCGCAAGGGCGCGGTCGTATGCGGGCCGAAAATGCTCCGGGCGAATTGCGGCGAAGGGCGGGACCGAAAAAGGGGTGTCCCAGGTCTCGAAAAAGGGGTTCGCCGGCATCTGAATCCTTGGTTTTTCCGGAATTAATTGTGCCGCATGCGCCGCGGAATGCTAATAAATGGGCGGGGATATCGGCGACCGCAAGGGGAATTCCGTGAAACGCATCTTGATCGGCGTTGCCGCCGTTGTGGTGATCGTTGTGGCGATCGTGCTGGTGCGCACGGCGCTGGTGGGCGCGCCGCCGCCGCTCGAAGCGTCTCCGCCGCCCATTAGCGTCAATTCGATGGACGTGGCGAAGCATCTGGCCGCGGCGATCCGCTTCAAGACGATCTCTTACGGGAATGGCGTCCACGACGATCAGAAAAACGCGCAGCTCGATGCTTTTCGGACGTGGATGGAGCAGACCTATCCGGCGTTCCATCACGCCGCGACGCGGGAAATCATTGGCAAGAGCCTGCTTTTCACCTGGAAGGGCAAGAACCCCAACGAGAAACCCATTCTGCTGATGGCGCATATGGACGTCGTGCCAGTGGTGCCGGGCACGGCGAAGGATTGGGCGCACGATCCGTTCCGCGGCGATATCGCCGACGGTTTCGTGTGGGGCCGTGGCGCCATCGACGACAAGGGGTGCCTCATCACGTTGCTGGATGCGGCGGAGCGGCTGGCGCAATCCGGTTTCACGCCGGAACGCACCATCATGTTCGCGTTCGGACAGGATGAAGAAGTCGGCGGCCGTCAGGGCAATGGGCAGATCGCGAAAATCCTCGCGGCGCGCCATGTGCATTTCGCCTGGGTGCTCGACGAGGGCGGCGCCATTTTCAACGAACCGTTCCCCGGCGTTCAGCAGTCGGTTGCCTTCATGGCGGTGGCGGAGAAGGGCTATCTCACCCTGCAACTGATCGCGCATGGAACCGGCGGCCATTCCTCGCGGCCGACGCATGATCTTGCTATCGCGCGGCTGTCCGATGCGGTGCTGAAGGTCGTCAACCATCCCTTCGCTTCGGGCATCGACGATGTGCAGCGCGAGCAATTCTCGGTGCTGGCGCCCTATATGCCGTTCTTCCAGAAGATGATCCTGTCCAATCTCTGGCTGACCGGCCCCATCGTCGCGGGCATGCTGGAGCGCAATCCGGAAACGGCGGCGATGATGCACACGACCATCGCGCCGACGATGATATCGGGCGGCGTGAAGGACAATGTGCTGCCGCCGGACGCAACGGCAACGATCAACTTCCGCCTGCACCAGCGCGACACGATCCAGAGCGTGATCGCGCATGTGCGCAAGGTGATCGACGATCCGCGCGTGGACGTTCGCGCGCTGACGGAAACGCAGGACGAAGCCTCCAAGGTCTCCGATCTGCATGACGCCAACGGCAAATTCGTGGTTGCCGCCATTCGCGACACCTTCAACGGCATCCCCGTGGCGCCGCTTGTCACCACGGGCGCGACGGATTCGCGGCACTACCTGCCGATTGCGGACGATGTTTATCGCCTGGACCCGTTTCACATGGGGCCGGAAGACATGAGCCGCATTCACGGCACCAACGAACGGCTCGCCATCGGCGATATCGGCCCGGCGGTGGCGTTCTATATGCGCCTGATGCAGAACCTGAAATAGAGGCTATTTCGCGCGCGCGAGCGCGGTGGCGAAGCGGTTGATGACCTGCCGCAGCCCCGGCTCGCCGACGCAGGCAAGCGCCTCGGCAAGGGAACACCAGCGCAAGTCGCGTGCATCCTTTTCCGCCCAGCTCTTGCGCTGCTGCGTCACCTTGAGCGCGAAGACCTCCACCTTGCACGGCACCAGTTCGCCGGACTTGCGCTCCTTGAAATAGCGATAGGACCCGATCGCCGTCTCGCCGATCTGGCCGCAGACGCCGGCCTCTTCCAGAGCCTCGCGCGCCGCCGCGTCATGGGGCGTGTGGCCGTCCATCGGCCAGCCTTTGGGAACGATCCAGCGGCGGGTGCGCCGCGTCGTGATCAGCAGCAATTCCAGGCCGTTCGCGCCCTCGCGATAGGGAAGCGCCGCGTATTGCACCGCGGGCCGCTTTGCCGGGGCGGCCACGGAACGAATGCTACTGGAACGCACCGAACGCATAATACGCCAACGCTCCCATAACGCCTGCGGCGGGCATGGTAACAACCCACGCGATAACAATCCGTTGCGCCACGTTCCAGCGCACGGCGGAAGCCCTGCGCGCCGCCCCCACGCCCACGATCGCGCCGGTGATCGTGTGGGTGGTGGACACCGGAATGCCGAGCCAGGTCGCCGCAAACAAGGTTACCGATCCCGCCGTTTCCGCGCAGACGCCCTGAACCGGCGTCAACCGGGTGATTCGCGAACCCATGGTACGCACAATTTTCCAGCCGCCAAGCAAGGTGCCCAGCGCCATCGCGCCGTTGCAACTCAACACCACCCAGAAGGGAACGTGAAACGCGCCCGTCAGCGCGCCATGGGCGAAGAGCAGGGCGGTGACGATGCCCATCGTCTTCTGCGCATCGTTGCCGCCATGGCCGAGCGACAGAAGCGACGCGGACAGGAACTGCACATGCCGGAAGATTCCGTCCACGCGCGCGGGCGCCGACCTGAGAAAGCTCCACGACACCAGCAGCATCAGAAGAAGCGCCAGCATCGCGCCGAACGCCGGCGACACGACAATCGCGACAACCGTTTTGCCCAAGCCCGACCATTCGATCACGCCGATGCCGCCATGCGCGACGCCCGCGCCGACCAGCCCGCCGATGAGCGCGTGAGACGAACTGGACGGGATGCCAAAATAGCCGGTGATCACCTGCCAGGCGATCGCGCCGATCAACGCGCCGAAGATCACCTGATCGTTGATGGTACTGGGCGTCACGATGCCGGTGCCGACAGTGCTGGCGACGTGCAGTCCAAAAATAAGAAACGCGACGAAGTTGAAGAACGCGGCCCAGGCGACCGCATAGCGCGGCGAGAGCACACGGGTGGAGACGATGGTGGCGATGGAGTTCGCCGCGTCGTTGCGGCCGTTCATGAAGTCGAAGAGAAGGGCGACGGCAACGAGCCCGACGAGCAGCAGCATCCGTCAGACCTGCTCGATCACGATGCCGCTGATGCGGTTGGCGACATCCTCGAAACGGTCCATCACCTTTTCCAGATGGTCGTAGATCTCCACGCCGATGATGTAGCCCATGGCGTTGCCGGCCTTGTGCCGCTGGAACAGGGCCTTGATGCCCTTGTCGTTCAGCGTGTCGGAATCGTCTTCCAGGCGAATGATCTCTTCGGTGATCGCGTTGAGGCGCGGGGCATTCTCGCGCAGCGAACCCAGCAGCTTCACCGCCTCCACCGTGAGCTTCGCGGCCTGCACGATCTCGTCGCCCATCTGGGACATTTCCGGCTCGATCTCGCGCACTTCGAAGAGAAGAACGGCCTTCGCCGTTTTCTGCATCTGGTCGATGGTGTCGTCGAGCGTGTTGATCAGGTCCTTGATGTCGCCGCGGTCGAAGGGCGTGATGAAGGTGCGCCGCACGAGCAGGAGGATATCGCGCGCGATGGCGTCGGCCTGCGTTTCGAAGACCATGACGCGGCGCGCGGCGTCTTCCACGCCCTGGCCGCCGTTAAGCAGATCGCGTAGGGCTTCGGCGCCCAGAACCAGAACCTCCGCATGTTTGTTGAAGAGCGCGAAGAAGCGGTCTTCGCGCGGCATCAATGCCTGAAACCACCGAAACATGGGCGTTTCCCGATTATGACTGTTCAGCGACAGTCACTAATCGGGAAGGCCGCCCGATGGCAAGGGCGGGCCCGATCCGGCCGGTATCACCGCACCGAAATCAACAGGACGAGATCAGCGGATCGCCCAGGTGATGTTGACGCCCGCCGTCACCGATTCCTCGCCAGCGGCCATCGGCGTCGGCGCGGACGCCTCGGCCATCACCGCCATGCGATACATCGGCCGCGGCGGCGAATAGCCGCCCTCGCTGATCGAGACGATGGGCCCCAGCGTGACACCGGCGGCGCGCGCCAGCGTTTGCGCGCGGGCGACGGCATCGGCCACGGCTTCCGCGCGCGCCTTTGCCATCAGCGGTTTCGGGTCCTTGATCGTGAATGCGATGTCGCCGATGGAATTGGCGCCGGACGCTACCAGCGCATCCAGCGTCGGGCCGACTTTCGCCAGATCGGTCACGCGCACATTGACGGTGTTCGCCACGCGGTAGCCCGTGATGTCGCGCAAGGTGTTGCCGTTCTTGTCGGTCTCGTATTGCGGCTGGACCGAGAAGTCGGATGTCTGCATGTCCTTGTCGGCGATGCCGGCGCGCTTGAGCGTGGCGAACACCGCGTTCATCGCCTTGGCGTTGTCTTTCAGCGCATCGGCGGCGGTGCGCGCGGTGGTCACGACGCCGGCGGAGAGCATCGCCTGGTCCGGCACGCCATGCACTTCGCCCTGGCCGGTGACGGTTAGCACGCGCTTCTGCGGGCCGTTGCCCGCATCGGCGATGGCGGCCGAGCTCGTGACCAGCGCGAGCGAGAGGCCCAGTGCGCCGAGTTTGGCGAAGCGTGAAATCGATTTTCCGGAAATGCCCATTTGAAACTCCCGACGTGAAGGACGCCACGCTCGCTTGGCCCTGCGGCGAAAAAACGGCGCAGCCGTGTCGGATGATAGGCCGGACGGCGCGTGGATTCACGCCGCTGCAAGGGGGTGCAAGCGGCAGCCAAATCCGCTAGAAGCCGCCCCGGTGGGGCCTGTAGCTCAGCCTGGTTAGAGCCGGCCGCTCATAACGGCTTGGTCGTAGGTTCGAATCCTACCGGGCCCACCAATGTTCTCAATGGGTTGGTTGTTGTTGACG
The DNA here is from genome assembly GCA_018242145.1 of Pseudomonadota bacterium. Classification (GTDB taxonomy): domain Bacteria; phylum Pseudomonadota; class Alphaproteobacteria; order Micropepsales; family Micropepsaceae; genus Rhizomicrobium. Next base: position 2,168 of record JAFECN010000319.1, on the reverse strand, counting down.
CTCGAACATGCATTCTTGAGGTACGAGATAGGTACGAAACGAGATGGAACGAGGTTGCGATAGAGTGGAAGTGCTTTACTGATTTCCTTTCGGATTAAGCTCACGGTGCCGCTCGACACCTTGCTGCGTTGAACCACCTCCTTATGAGGGAGACCTGACAAAATCAGGAAACGGATCTCCTCTCGCTTGGCGTCCCCCACGCCGTTCTTCGTCTTGCTAGGGATCTACTTGGCGAGAGTCGCCACATCAACGACCGGCTGGTCGATATTGGCATGCTTCAGACTCCTGCGAATCTCCGTCATCACGCTCTCAATTGCGGCGACTGCCTCCGAACAATATTTCGGCTCGTAAGGAGCATAGATCGAGGTGGTAGCGTCGGAATCCTTCGGCAGATGTCCGAGGAAGATGCTGATCTGTTCCTTCGGCACTTTGCGTTTGCGCATCTCGCGAGCCATTCCATGCTATGCCGGATGGAATACGGTGTCACGCGGTTATCCAGATTGGCTTCGGTCCGAAGCGTTTCCCAAACAGTCTTGATGGATTTGATTGCCCGGCCGCCGAATGTCACGTAGCGATGATGCGGTTCGCTGATCGTCTTTAGCCACGGCAACAACGTCGGCGTCACCGCCAATATCGGTCGATACTTCTTGTTTTGCTTCCGGCCCGGTGGATTGAGATCGATACGATTGTGTGGCTCGTCGAATTGTGCACCTATGGCATCCAACACGGCGGCGGGTCTACCTAAGGTGTTAGTAGCTATCACGATGTACATGAGGATATGGCGAGATTTTGCAGCATCGAAAAGGCGTGCCATTTCCAACGGGACTATAGGGCGGCCCATTGGTTGACGAGAACGCTTGTCTTCGGCCGTTAGCATTCCGAAGATGTGCGGGGCGTCACTGAGCTCTTGCCATTTCACGGCGCGATTGAGTGCCGCGCGCCCGTCGGAAAGCACGCGGTCGATGCTGCCTTCATTCATATAGGGTCTCGCGGCAAGCCATTTTCGAAACCGTCTCTGCTCTTGCGGAGTTATGTCTGCGACGGTCTTGCCGATCCAAAACTCATTCCAATAGCAGAGCCCACTCCAGGCCGCTGACGCGCTGGGGAGGTTTTTGGCATGCTGATTCCAATAATTGATCAACACGGCCTCAATCAGAACTTTGTCTTTTCTGATGTCGGAATTGTCTCTCCCATTTTCGACGACCCAATTCGCGAGGAGGATACTCGCCTGGTGAAAATCTGCTGTCCCAAGGCTCGCACGGCGCGTCTGTTGGTTGGGTCGGTCGTACCAGGTACGACACCAGGCATCATTTGGTCCGTTTCGGTCTGGGTTCTTTGTGAGCCAATAGTCTCCGACTTGTCCGAGTTTGGGTTTTCTGAATGGCTTACGCATACCACTACCTCCTGTCGTGCAGGATAGTCCGCGATTTGTTGTCGTGTGTAGAAGAATTTCGCTCCGATCTTGATAAAGCCAAGTTTGCCGCGGAGCCGCTCGTTACGGACCGTGCAAGGTTTGATGTGGAGGATATCCGCCGTTTGGCGCACATTCAGTAGTTCTGGAAGCCCAAGCTGGTCAGACGTGGACTTGAGTTGGTCGGTACTCTTGGTTTGGCCTTGCGGAATTTTCTGCATAACAGGGAGAGAGTTGAGGCACCCGCATGTTGTGGCCAGGACGATTGCGGTCAATAGCCCTCGTGTAAGCACCGTACAAAGGAGGGGAAAGAGAAGAATTCGGCGGCTTGGATGCACTCTTCTCTCTTCCTGTCACGGATACCCACCGGCCACGTTTCTCTGACTCAATATCCGGTTCCACAAGGAGTGCCGGCTCGATTCCAACTACCCGCACAGTCTCCACTCAGAGCAATTCGTCAAATATGAAACCGGGGGACCTGCATTACTTTTGAACCGCCCCGGGATTGCCGGAGGCTCCTCTTCTTGAGAAGGAGGAGCCATCATGAGCAAGGCAACGAACAAATGATTCGATGAGGTCCGTGCGTGCGCAGTGTGGATGGTTTTTGATCGCCAGAACTCGCCATCGAGATCACAGTTCAAGATCGAGGTCTCGCGCCGCCGATCCTTTCCGGCGGGCAAGGTTGGCCCCAAAATCGTCTTCAAGCGCCAAGGCCGCCAGGGCGATCTCGATCACATCGGTGTCCGACGAAATCCCG
>JAFECN010000318.1 GCA_018242145.1 Pseudomonadota bacterium | reverse complement strand
CTTCGGCGAGAGGAGAGGTGCGGGATGCAGGGTCTTTGGCGCAATGCGGCAATCGCCGTCGCGCTCGTGCTTGCGGTGGCGTTTGGAGCCAACCGGCTGTCGCAGAGCGACCGGATCGAACGGCCCGCGCCACAGGCGCAGACGGCCGCATCGCCTGTCGTCTGGTCGCACGGGCGCGACGGCGCCGCGCGGAATGCCGAGGAGCATTGGGAAAAGCATGGCGGGGAATTTCCGGAATTCCATAGCGCGCGGGAGTACGAAGATGGCGCGCTGCGTTTCGTGACGACCCCGCCGCCGGGAACGCTGACCAAGACGGACGATCGCGGCGATACGCTCTATTACGATCCGGCGACGAACACCTTTGCGGTGAAGGACCGCCGCGGCGAACCGCGCACATTCTTCCGGCCGGACGCCGGCCGCGCCTATTGGGACCGGCAATGAGCAAGCTTCTGGCCTGCCCATGCTGCGGCGCGCACAGCCTGCGCCGTCGCGACAGCTACGAAATCTGCCCCGTCTGCGGCTGGGAGGACGATCCGTCACAGGCGCGGGACGAAAATCTTGCAGGCGGCGCAAACCGGCAAAGCTTGGCGCAGGCCCGCGCGGCATGGCTTAATCGGAACAGGACATTCGGAGAGTGAGACGATGAACAAGGCCGTCGCCGACAAGGAATGGATCGAAGCCGGGCAGGCGCTTCTGCCGGACATGATCAAATTGCGCCGTGCGATCCATGAGGAGCCCGAACTCGGTCTGCAGAATCCCAAAACGACGGCGAAGGCGAAAGCGGCCCTCGCGGGCCTGCCGCTCGAAATCTACGACAGCAAATCCACCACCGGCTTCATCGCGCTGCTGCGCGGGCCGTCGAACGGCCGCACGGTGCTGTTGCGCGGCGACATGGACGCGCTACCGCTGACGGAAGAAACCGGCCTGCCGTTCACCTCCCAAAAGGAAGGGGCGATGCATGCCTGCGGGCATGACACGCATGTCGCGATGCTGGCGGGCGCGGCGCGGGCGCTGTGCGAGCGGCGCGAGAAACTCGCGGGCTCCGTCATGTTCATGTTCCAGCCGGGCGAGGAAGGCCATCACGGCGCGCGCTTCATGCTGGAGGACGGGATCATCGATCCCTTGCCGGATGCGGCCTTCGCCATCCACATCACCCCCAATCTGCCGAGCGGCGTGCTGGCCAGCCGCGAAGGCCCGCTGATGGCCGCGGCGGACAAGCTGATCGTGACGCTCAAGGGCAAGGGCGGCCATGCCTCCATGCCCCAGGACGCGATCGATCCCATTCCGGTGGCGTGCGAGATCGTCACCGCCTTGCAAAGCATGGTGACGCGCCGCATTCCGGCTTTCGATCCGGTGGTGTTGACGGTGGCGCAGATCGTATCGGGCACGACGAACAACATCATTCCGGAAACCGCGCAGCTTGTCGGCACCATCCGCAGCTTCTCCAAGGGATCGCGCGCGCTGGCCCATGAGGGCCTGCATCGTGTCGCGACGAACGTGGCCGCCGCGCACAAATGCGAGGCGACGGTGGAGATCGAGCAGGGCTTTCCGGTGACGGTGTGCGATGGCCGCGCCGTGGCGCTGGCGCAGAAAACCGCGAAGGCGCTGTTCGGCGACGGCGGCTGGATGACGTTGCCCACGCCGATGATGGGCGCGGAGGATTTCTCTTACCTTCTGAACAAGGTGCCCGGCACGATGGTGTTCCTGGGCGCAACGCCGGAAGGCGGCGATTTCCGCTCCTGCTGCGCGCTGCATTCCAATCGCATGGTGCTGGACGAGAACGTCATGGCGCGGGGTGCGGCCATGCACGCGGCGTTCGCGGAGGCTTTCCTCGCAGACGGGTTCGGCGCGTAAGCGTCAGCGGGTGCTGCGCAGGCGTGTGCTGAGGCGCACGCCGGCGACGGGCCGCTCGGCCAGAACCTCGCGGCGAAACCGGAACAGTTCGGCCGGGCGTCCGCGCGACTGGCTGGCGAATTTACCCGTGCCTTCGACAAGGCCCTGCGCCTCGATCAGGCGGCGGAAGTTCTGCTTATGCAGCCGCACGCCGGAGATCGCTTCCACGACACGCTGCAATTCCAACAGCGTGAACGCGGGCGGCATCAATTCGAACACGACGGGGCGATATTTCATCTTGCCGCGCAGCCGCGCGATGGCGGTGGCGAGGATGCGGCGGTGATCGAACATCATGCTGACGCCAAGCGGCGTTTCGGGAAGCTGCGAGGCTTGGGCGCGGCCATCGCGCCGCGCTTCCTCCACCAGTCCAGCCTCATAGAGAAGCTCGTAGCGTTCCAGCACGCGGTCTTCGTCCCAGCGCACGCCGTCGAGCCCGAAACAAAGCCGCGCACGGGCGCGGCGGCGCTCGCTGTCGGCGAATTTGATGAAGGACTTGAGCGCCGGGACAATCGTCTTGTCGATGATCTCCGGCTTCTTTTCGCGCCAGTCTTCCCACGGGAAGTAGCGATACCAGTCGCCCCACATCGCGTCGGGTGCTTGCAATTCACCGCTCTCCCGCGTCAGCGCAAGATACCCCACCGACACCACGCGCGGCCCTTCGCCGGGCTTCAGCGAGTGCCGGCCGCGGTCGCCGAAGGTGTAAAGCTGCTCCGCGTAATCCAGATCGACATAGGTCTGCTCGCCCACCCAGGTCCGCAAACCGCTTTCGAGCGTGCGATGGGTTTTGGGATCGAAGGGGCCGAAGGGAAGGGCGTCCTCGCCGCCTTTGTGGCGCACCACCAGCACGCGCGGCCGCTCGTCGGCGACCGATACAATCGCCGCCGACAGGCCGATGCTCACAACATGCTGCGTGGCGTTCGTCTTCATAGCTCGTCCGACAATGGGAGTTCGACGACGTCGCCTTCGGCAACGATGGTGCCACGCCCGATGGATTCGATCGCCATGCTCATGCGGCCGTTGCGGCCCAGAGCCTTGTCCGCGAATTCCACCAGCAGGGGATTGGGATAGGCATGGGGCGCGCGGGCGCGCAGCGATTTTGCGATCTCTTTCTCGCGGAACGGCCCGAAGCGGTCGCAAAGAACGATATAGGCCGCCGCCATCGAGCGGCTGATGCCTGCCCAGCAATGGATCAGAAGCGGCGCCCGCGCGTCCCAGCCGCGGCCGAAGCGGATGAGATCGTCGATGTGCTGCGCGTTGGGCGGATCGTCGGCCAGATCGGTGGCCACGACGTCGTTCAGGCCCAGCTTCAGGTGATTGCCGGGGCGGATGCCCTGGGGTGTCTCGATCATGTGGCCGGGAGACAGCAGCGTCATCAGATGCGACGGCTTATGACGCTTGATCGCAGTTTCGACCAGAGACAACGGCGTGACGAGGATCAGGGGCATCCGCTTTAGCTATCCGAGCTTGAAGTCAGAAGGAAGGCTCATGCCGTAAGCCGCTTGAAACGCTCCAGGAATTGACTCTGGGCTTCGGCGGTCGGTAAGGGAACCAGCCGGGGAAACCGGGTGCCGCGGGGCGGCGCACCGAAAATCTTCCGCGCTTCCTCCACGCTGAAGCCTGCGAGCTGTGTCGCCTCATGGAACGCGGAAATGATGTCGGCCTTTTTCAGCACCGTTTGCAGATCGGCCGGCGGTTTGGGTGGCAGGCCGAAGCGGATATGGATCGCGGCCAGCAGGCGGTTTTCGAAGGCCTTGTAGTCGAGCCCCACGGCCGCCTTGAAGGGGCTGATCAGGTCGCCCACGACATATTCGGAGGAATCGTGCAGTAGCGCCATCAGGCGGGCTTCGCGCGACAGGCGCGGCTTCAGTTCGACCGCGATCTTCTCCACGAAGATGCAATGTTGGGCAACGGAGAACGCATGCGCGCCCTTCGTCTGTCCGTTCCAGCGGGCCACGCGCGCCAGGCCATGGGCGATGTCCTCGATCTCCACGTCGAGTGGCGAGGGATTGAGCAGGTCCAGCCTGCGGCCAGAGAGCATCCGCTGCCAGGCGCGCGGCGGTTCTTTTCGGATCGGCATGGGCTTGTGTAGCGCGGGCGCTCCCTTGACGTGAAGCCTTTTGCGTGCGTTTCGCGTTATAAGGGAAATGGGAAGGGAGGCAGGTCATGGCCTATGTGAAGATTCTGGCGCCGTTGTCGGGCGGCCCTGCCGATGTCACGGTTCTGGCGGGCGCCTTTGCCGCCGCCGCGCCTTTCAAGGCGCATGTCGTTGCGCTGTTCGTTCGCCCCGATCCGGCCGAGGCGATGCCGTTTTTCGGCGAGGGCGTATCCGGCGCGATGGCGCAGGAGATCGTGGATACGGCAAAGGCGGCGTCCGACAAGGCGTCCGCCGATGCCCAGTCCGCCATCGCCGCCGCGGCCAAAGCGTTCGGCGCGGCCGTGACGAACAAGCCCGAAAAGCGGGACACCGTTTCGGTATCCTATCGCGAAGTGCAGGGAGGCTTCGCCGACAGGGTGACATTGGCGGGCCGGCTTTCCGATGTCGTGGTGTTCGGTCCGCTCAAGCAAAGCGACCGGCCGGGCACGGCGGAAGCCTTCGAAGCCACGCTTCTGGAAACCGGGCGTCCGGTGATCGTGATGGGGGAAGAGACGCCGCAGGATTTCGCACGCCGCATCGCCATCGGCTGGGACGGCAGCGGCGCCTGCGCGCGCGCCCTGATTGCCGCCATGCCTTATCTGGCCCGCGCCGAAACGGTCGAGCTTCTCAGCATCCGAAAGCCGAACACGGAATGCGAATCTTGCGACGAGGCGCGCGAATATCTGGCGCTGCACGGCGTTTCGTGCAGCGAGCGCAGGATCGACGCCGGCAGCCGGGGCGTGGGCGAAGTGCTGTTGGAAGCGGCGTCACAGAGCGGCGCGAACCTGCTCGTGCTGGGCGGTTATGGACACAAGAGCCTGCTGCAGATCTTCTCCGGCAGCGTCACGCAGCATGTGGTGACGAATGCGGCGTTGCCGCTGTTCCTCGTTCACTAGGCGAACCAGAAGCGCACACACACCGCGATCAGGACAAGTGCCAGCGTAACGCGCACGGCGGTGTCCGACGCGCGGGCGGAGACAATGCTCATCACGATAATGGCGGGGATCGAGCCTACCAGCAGCGAGCCCAGAACATGCCAGTTGATGAGCCCCAGCGCGGAGTGCCCCAGGCCCGCCACCAGCGTCAGGGGCACGGCGTGGGCGATATCGGAGCCCACAATGCGGCGGGCTTCCATCTTGGGATAGAGGAAAACAAGCGCCGTCACGCCGATGGCCCCGGCGCCGACGGACGATAGCGATACCAGCACGCCGAGGATCGCGCCGGTCAGAATGGTGAGCTTGCGCACCCGGTCTGGCGCCATTTCCGGGATATGTGTCGAATACCATCGCATCAGCGGCTTGCGCACCAGAAGCGCCAGCGACGTGAACAGAAGCGCAAACGCCAGAACGCGGGTGATCAGAATCTGGGTTGCCTTGCCGTCCACATCCATAAAATAGAGCGCAACGATCGTCAGAGCCGTCGCCGGTATGCTGCCCAGCGCCAGCCGCCCGACGATGCGCCAATCCACCGTCCGGTTGTAGCCGTGAACGATGGAACCGCTGGCCTTGGTGATCGAGGCATAGAGCAGATCGGTGCCGACGGCCGTTGCCGGATGCATGCCGAACAGCAGGACGAGAATGGGCGTCATCAGGGCGCCGCCGCCCACGCCGGTCATGCCGACAAGGCCGCCGACGAGAATGCCCGAGAGGACGAACAGCGGATCGACGTGCAGAAGAAAATCGAGCATGCAAAGACGGACCCGGGAACTACGATTTCAAAAATGGGCTTTGCACGCGAACGTGCCCGGCAAACTATCCGCGCCGGTTCTCTGCATCAAGCCTTGAGAGTTTGTCAGTGCAGCTTGCGTAGAATGATGCTGCCGGCCGTGTAACCTGCACCGAAAGAGCACAGGTGGCCGAGATCGCCTTTCGCAAGATCGCTGCTGCGCTCGTGGAACGCGACGAGCGATCCGGCGGAACTGGTGTTGCCGTATTCCTCCAGCACGTTGGGCGCTTCGTCCGGCGTCGGCTCATGGCCGAGCACCTTGGTGGCAATCAGGCGGTTCATGTTGATATTGGCCTGATGCAGCCACAGCCGCTTCAGTTGCGACGGCGGGATGTTCTGCTGCGCGAGGTGCTCCAGCATGAACTCGGCCACCATCGGCACGACTTCCTTGAACACCTTGCGCCCGCTCTGGGTGATGAGCTTGTCGGCGTTGAACTGCGTCGAAGGATCGAAGCGGTTCATGGAGCCGAAATTGTTGCGGATGTTGTTGGAATAGACCGACTTCAGGCGTGTGCTGACCATCTCCCAAGCATTGGCGCCGTCCGCGCCCGATGCCGGTTCGAGCAGGCAGGCCGTCGCTGCGTCGCCGAAGATGAAATGCGTTTCGCGGTCGCGCAGGTTCAGGTGCATCGTGTTGATTTCGGGATTGATGCACAGGATCGCGCGGGCATGGCCCTGCGCCACCATGTCGGCAGCGGATTGCAGCGCGAAGGTGGCCGAAGAACATCCCGCCAGCATGTCGAAGCCGAAGCCCTGGATGCCGAGCGCGTTCTGGATCTCGATGGCGATCTGCGGATAAGGCCGCTGGAAGATCGAGGCGGCGCAGATCACGCCATCGACATCCTGCGGGCGGCGGCCGGCGGCTTCGAGGGCCTGTTTCGCGGCGGCGATGCCCATTTCGGCGGACAGCGCGACTTCGTTGTTCGGCCGCTCGGGCAGGCGCGGGCACATGGTTTCCGGGTCCAGCATGCCGTCCTTCGCCACAACGTGACGATTGCGGATGCCGGAGGCCTTGTAGATGAATTCGTCGCTGGACTTGAGCTGGGCGGTCAGGCGCCCGGCTTCGATGTCTTCGGCGCGCTCGGCATTGTGCGCGCGCACATATTCGTTATAGGCCTCGACCAACTCGGCATTGGTGATGCGGTCGGGCGGAATATAGAGCCCGGTTCCACTGATCGCGATTCGTGTCACGCGCCCCTGGACCTTGTGATGCTGCGTCGCAATAAGCTGGCTGACGGGCAGGCCAAACGCAAGCGCGCCATTGCCGCGTTAACCGTCCGGCGGCTCAATGAAGCTTCCGCAGGATCACGCTGCCCGCCGAATATCCGGCGCCGAAGGAGCAGAGCAGGCCGATATCCCCGGCCTTCATGTCCCGGTTGTATTTGTGGAAGGCGATCACCGATCCGGCCGAGGAGGTGTTGGCGTATTCCTTCAGGATGTTGGGGGCTTCGCCCGGCTCCGGATCGCGGCCCAGAACCTTCCGGGCGATCAGGTCGTTCATGTTGATGTTGGCCTGGTGCAGCCACAGCCTTTTCAGGCTGGCGGGTGCCACGCCATTTTCGGCCAGATGCGCCACCAGCATTTCGGCGACCATCGGCACGACCTCCTTGAAGACCTTGCGGCCCTCCTGAACGAACAGCTTGTCCGGCTTGCCGATGCCTTCCGGCGCGGTGCGGTTGAGGAAACCGAAATTGTTGCGGATGTTGTTCGAGAATTTCGTCTTCAATTTGGTGGAGACGATTTCCCAGGCATTGCCGCCTTGCACCGTGTCCGCGCGCTCGACGACGAACGCCGTGGCGACATCGCCGAAAATGAAATGGCTGTCGCGGTCGCGGAAGTTCAGGTGGCCCGAGCAAATCTCCGGGTTGCAGACGAGGATCGCCCGCGCATTCCCGGCGCGCACCATATCGGCGGCGGCCTGCAATCCGAACGTGGCGGACGAGCAGGCGACATTCATGTCGAATGCGAAGCCTTCAATGCTGAGCGCTTCCTGCACTTCGATGGCCATGGCCGGATAGGCGCGCTGCATGTTGGAGGCGGCGACGAGAACGCCGTCGATATCTTCCGGCTTGCGGTCGGCGGCTTTCAGGGCGTCGCGCGCGGCCGCTACGGCCATTTCCGCTAAAATGGATATCTCGCTGTTGCCGCGCTCCGGCAGGCGCGGGCACATCACGTCCGGATCGAGGATGCCATCCTTGTCCATCACATAGCGATTGCCGATGCCGGATGCTTTCAGGATGAAATCGGTCGAGGACGCCGCCAGCGGCTGCATCGTTCCGGCTTCGATGGCCTGTGCATGCGCGTCGTTGTGGCGCCGGACATATTCGTTGAAGGAGGCGACAAGTTCGTCGTTGGTGATGGACTGGGCGGGCGTGAAAAGCCCGGTTCCGCTTAAAGCCATTGCGGTCACGGACGGCACCTTGCTCGGTTTGCGCGGCGAAACTGGGCCAGCGGGCGGCCAAATTCAAGGATATTGGAATAGCCCACCGTTGCCGCTAAGGAAGCGCGCATGGTGCAGCGCGAAACGGCCTTGGTTCTATTCTCCGGCGGGCAGGATTCCACGGCCTGTCTGGCGTGGGCGCTCGACCGTTTTGCGCGCGTCGAGACGGTCGGTTTCGATTATGGCCAGCGCCATCGCGTCGAACTGGATGCCAGGCCGCGCATTCTGGCGGCGCTGAGAACCGGCTTCCTGCAATGGCAGCAACGGCTGGGAGACGATCACATGCTGCCCATCGACACGCTGAAAGCGATCGGCGGTTCGGCATTGACCGAGAACATGAAGATCGAAATGGGCGCGAACGGCCTGCCGACGAGTTTCGTGCCGGGACGCAACATCTTCTTTTTGACCGCCGCCGCGGCGCTGGCCTATCGCCGCGGCATCCGCGATCTCGTCGGCGGCATGTGCGAGACGGATTATTCCGGCTATCCCGATTGCCGCGACGACACGATCAAATCCACGGCGAAGACGTTGAGCCTCGCCATGGACACCCATTTCGATATCCACACGCCGCTGATGCGTCTCGACAAGGCGCAGACCTGGGCGCTGGCGGAGCAGCTTGGCGGCAAGGCGCTGGTCGATCTGACGGTCGAAGAGACAGTCACCTGCTACAATGGCGACCGCACGCATCGTCACGATTGGGGCTATGGCTGCGGCGCATGCCCGGCATGCGATCTGCGCGCGAAGGGCTACGCGAAATACGCGACGCGATGACGTATTCGGTCAAGGAGATCTATTATACGCTGCAAGGCGAAGGCGCGCAGACTGGGCGCGCCGCCGTGTTCCTGCGGTTTGCGGGATGCAATTTGTGGACGGGGCTGGAGCGCGACCGTGCCACCGCCGTCTGCCAGTTCTGCGATACGGATTTCATCGGCACCGATGGCCCCGGCGGCGGCAAATTCAAGACAGCGGACCTATTGGCCGAAGCCGTCGCCGTGCAATGGCCGAAGGATCATTCGGGCAAACCCTATGTCGTTTGCACCGGCGGCGAGCCGCTTCTGCAGATTGACGAAGCCCTGATTGCGGCGCTGCATGCGCGCGGTTTCGAGATCGGCGTGGAAACCAATGGCACGCAGGACGCGCCTGACGGTCTGGACTGGATTTGCGTCAGCCCTAAAGCGGATTCGGAACTGAAGCTGAAACGTGGCAGCGAATTGAAGCTGGTCTATCCGCAGCCGCTCGCAATGCCGGAGAAGTTTGCGAGCTTGACGTTCGACCATTTTTTCCTTCAGCCGATGGATGGTCCGGAGCGTCTGGCGAATACGAAGGCGGCCACGGACTACTGCCTGGCTCATCCGCAATGGCGGCTGAGCCTGCAGACGCACAAGCTCATCGGAATTCCGTGATCCCGGTTTTGACCGGCGCGGTTTCTTTGATCGTTGCCATGGCGATCAAACCGATGGCGATGCCGCCCATCATGTAGAACGCCGGCGCGAGCGGGTTGCCGGTTGCGGCGATGATCCAGCTGATCATGAACTGCGTGGTGCCGCCGAAGGCTGCGATGGAGATGGCGTAGATCACCGCCACGGCGCCCGCGCGGATGCGGCGCGGCAGGGATTCCGTCACTGTCGTGAGTGTCGGCCCGCCGCCCCAGCATTGCAGCGAAGCGAGCAGCGCGCTGGCGGCGTAGAGCGCAAACACGGTGCGATAGTGCGAAATGAAATAGAACGCCGGTAGCGTCAGCAGGAACAGCGCCACATAGGGCAGGATCATCACCGGCTTGCGGCCGAAGCGGTCCGTCGTCCAGCCGCTGACAAGATCGAACGTGACATTGAAAATGCCGATTACCACCGTCGCGCCGAAAGCGACGGTGGTATCCATATGCAACGTGTTGATGGCGTAGGTCGTCATATATTCGATGGCGTAATTGCACACCGTTCCCGTCAGCAGCATCATCAGGCCGAGAATGGCGATGCGCAGATAAGGACCCAGCCGGGTCGGTACGTCCTCGATGCTCTCGTCGAGGGTTTCGGGAAGGTTGCGACGAACATAAAGCCCGAATGGGATGATCGACGCGCCGACAAGGAAAGCGATGCGCCAGCCCCAGCTTGTCAGCGCCGCATCCGATAGCGACGCCGCAAGCGCCGTGCCGATCAGGCCCGCAACCAGAACGCCGCCATCCTGCGTGGCGTATGTGATGGCGGCGTAGAAGCCGCGTTTCATCGGCGGTGCGGCTTCGATGAGATAGGCGGTCGTCGGTCCCACTTCGCCGCCGAGCGCAAATCCTTGAATCAGGCGGAACAGGATGAAGAGGGCCGGCGCTGCGATGCCGATGCTGTGATAGGAGGGCGTGAGCGCCGGCCCCACGATGCCGATCCCCATCAGGCCGAACGAAAGCATCATCGCAGGCTTGCGGCCGATACGGTCGGCCATGCGCCCGATGATCAACCCGCCCAGCGGGCGCGTGAAGAAGCCGACGCCGAACGTGGCCAGCGATGCCAGAAGACTGATCGTGGGATCGGCCGATGGAAAGAAGGTCCTGCCGATCTGGGTGGCGAAGAAGGCGTAGCAGACGAAATCGTAGAAGGAGAGAGCGTTGCCGATGGCGACGGCGGCGATCTGATGTGCGGGCAGGCCCTGCTGTTGCATGTCTGCCTGCGCCATCCCGCCCCCAAATGCTGGACGCACGCTAGCCGATCATCGCGAGGGCGTCACCCGCGCGCGGCGATCATTTTCTGCACCAGCGGATGAAAATGCCCACGATAGCGTTCCTGCACGTCGGGGCGCGTCCAATCGTTTTCGGTGAGGCGTTTGCGGCAGTTGGGAGCGCCGCAACGGCAATCCATGTCGTCCCAGGTGTATTCGCTGTCGTCGAAATTCCAGGTGCCTTGGTCGAGCGTGATCTCTTCGCCCGCGGCGATGTCGCGGCGCGCGACCAGCGAGACTTCATCAACCAGCCAGGCATTCGCATCGCAAGAATGGTTCAGGTTCTCATCGAGGCTTGGTTCGGGATCGCTTTCCGGCAAAGCGAGATAGGTGTCATCCGCAACCGTCCATACGGAACATTCGCGATATTCGCCGGAGCCAGCCTGCGCGCCGGAAATCTTTTTGCCGCCGAATTCCATCAGCTTCTCGCCGCGCGCGATTGGCGCGGTCGCGAAGACGCCTTCACCATGGATTTTGGACACGCCGCCCGCGAGCGCGGGATGCACCCAGCTTCGCGCGAGATAGGCCCTCATACCGAGGCGACGACGGGGCGGCGCGGTTCCTTTTGTTTCGGTTCCGTCTCGCGCAATTCGGCCAGCAGTTCTTTCTTGAGCGGCTGCGCGGCCGGCTCGTCCCACAGATTGCGCCATTGCAAAGGATCGTTTTGAAGATCGTAGAGTTCGCCCTCGGTGCCTTCATAGATGGAAGACTTGCCGTAAGCGGTTACGATCCAGTTGTCGCGGAACAGGGTGCGCAGCGAGATCGAGACACCGTTGTGTTCGGAATCCCATTCGGTGAACACCGTTTCGCGCGCATCCGCTGCCTGCGTGTCCTTCGGCAATGCCGCGCCTTCCATCCAGTCCGGCAAAGCGACGCCGGCGATCTCGCAGAACGTGGGCGCGAAATCGACCTGGCCGACCGGCGCGTCCAGCGTGCCCGCGGCGATCTTCGCATTCGGCGCGGGCCGCCAGATCAGCGGCAGGTGCATCAGGCTGGTGACATGATGCGGGCCCTTGAACAGCAACCCGAAATCGCCCTGGAATTCGCCGTGATCGGTGGTGAAGAGAACATCCGTATCCCCGTCCCAGCCGCGCAGCTTGATCGCCGCCATCACTTTGGCGATAGCTTCGTCGATCAGCTCGTTCTTCACATGGGTCAGCGCATCGATCTCGCGAAGCTGGTCGGTGGTCAGCGTGGCGGGAACGAATTCCGGCGGTGCTTCGTAGCAGGTGACGCGCTCGCCCACCCACCATTCGCGCCAATGCCGCGGCTTGTCCGACAATATCTTTTCGATCTTCTCGCGGCTGCCGGGGTAGCCCGCGGGCACGGGCAGGTCGCGCCAGTTGTGGCGATGGATTTCGCTCTGCGGCGGGTCCCATGGGTGATGCGGATCGGGGAAGCTCATCCACACGAACCAGTCTTCGTTCGGATCGAGCGAGTTCAGATAGGCGATGGTGCGGTCGGCCACCCAATCGGTGTGATACAGATCGCGCGGGCAGTTGTTGTGCTTGGTCTGGATCGCCTTGGTGTCGCCTTCGCCATAGGAATTCTGCGTCAGGTTCGGGCCGAGCACGGGGTAGAACATGTCCGCGACTTCGGGATGGTTCTGCATCAGCCAGCGGGCATAATGCAGCGGCCCGCGCGCGCCATGCGCGGCAAGCTCCATGTGGTCGAAACCGCGATGCGGGCCGAAGGTGCCCTGAACGCCCATGCGGTTCTCTTCGAATTGCAATTGCAGGTCGAGGAACGGCTCGAAATGCGCCTTGCCGATCAGCGCGGTGCGGTAGTTCTTCTTCTCTTTCAGCAGGCGGGCGACCGAGGGCGCGTCCACGGGCAGCGGCACGCCGTTCATCCACACGCCATGCGTCGTCACATATTGCCCGGTGATCATCGTCGCGCGCGCGGGCATGCAGACGACGTTCTGGGCATGACAGCGGGTATAGTTGATGCCGTCGCGGGCCAGGGCATCGATGGTGGGTGTTCGGGCGATCTTCTGTCCGTTCACGCCCAGCGCATCGAACCGCATCTGGTCCGTGGTGATGAACAATATTTTCCGCCCCATGAACGCGCTCCTAGAAATAGGTGACGAGGGAATCCAGATCGGGCCGCACCCGTTCTTCCAGCGGCTCCCCGGGCTTGCCGATGTAGATGAATCCGGCGATGCGCTCGTCGGGTTTCAGCCCGAGCTTTTCTTTTACGCGCGGATCGTAGGCGTACCATTCGGTGATCCAGTTCGCGACGTAGCCGAGCGCGTGCGCCGCCAGCAGAACGTTCTGGCACACCGCGCCCGCCGATAGTTCCTGTTCCCACATCGGAATCGGAATGTTCTCGCGCGCGCGGCTGACCACACCGATCACCACCGGCGCGCGGCGGAAGCGCTCGCGCTCCATGGCGACGCGCTCGTCGCTCACATCGCCTTCGGCGCAGAGGATGTCGCCCAGCATCTGGCCCATGCGCTTGCGGCCCTCGCCCTCGAACACGATGAAGCGCCAGGGAAAGAGCTTCTTGTGATCGGGAACGCGCGCGCCCGCCTGCAAAATCACACGCAATTCTTCGGGGTTTGGGCCCGGCCCCGTCATCGCTTTGGCGGAACCGGAACGGCGGGAGAGCAGAAGATCGATTGTTTGCGGAGCGGGGCGATTCAGGGAGGACGCATCAACCATGGAAGTGAACCGGAATTTGCATACCCCCTATGAGGGTTGCCGGTGAATGATAAGAACTTACATAACGCCTTGCCCCGGATGGCGCGAGAGAACTTTCCGCCATGGGCAAATGTTACGTTTTTGACTATAATGGCGGCAGGAGAATCCGATGTCTTTGCATCAAGAGAAAATCGCGCAGGTCGATCCGATCTGGTTCGCGATGCGCGAACGGGCCGAGGGGTTTGCCGCCAGCGAACCGGCGATTGCCATTCTCGCGCATGCCACGATCCTTCAGCACGACCGGCTGGAGGATGCGCTCGCCTATCTGCTGGCCAGCAAGATCGGCGACGGCGGCGTCACGCCGCTTCTGGCGCGCGAGGTGTTCGAGGAAGTTCTGGATGCCGATCCAGAAATCGGCGCGGCGGTGCGCGCGGATTTGTCCGCCGTGTTCGACCGCGATCCCGCCTGCCACTCCTATGCGCAGGCGTTCCTGTTCTTCAAGGGCTTTCATGCGTTGCAGAGCTATCGCATCGCCCATTGGCTTTTCACGAACAACCGCGCCCCCTTTGCCTATTTCATTCAGAGCCGCATGTCCGAATTGTTCGCGGTGGACATCCATCCGAACGCGAAGATCGGGCGCGGCATCCTGATGGACCATGCCACCGGCATCGTCGTCGGCGAAACCGCGGTGGTCGAAGACGACGTGTCGATGCTGCACGGCGTGACGCTGGGCGGCACCGGCAAGGAGCATGAAGATCGCCATCCCAAGATCCGCCGCGGCGTGTTGCTGGGCGCGGGTGCGAAAGTGCTGGGCAATATCGAGGTCGGCGAATATTCGCGCGTCGCGGCGGGCAGCGTGGTGCTGAAGCCGGTGCCTGCGCATTGCACGGTGGCCGGTGTTCCGGCCAAGACGGTGGGCTGCGCCGGTTGCGACCGGCCGTCCCAGGCGATGGATCACGTCATCCGTGAAGCGGACTTCGATATCTAGAACGCATCCGCGATCTTGAACGCGAACAGCGCCGCCGCGACCAGCGGCTTGCGCAGCCATGGCCCGCCGGGAAACGCCTTCGCCGGAACGCGCACCATGACGTCGAAGCGCTCCCGCCGTCCCAGCGCGGCCTCGGCCAGCAGCTTCCCGCCGATGGAAGAGAGCGCCACGCCCTGGCCTGAATAACCATGCGCGAAGAACACGCGCGGCGAGAGCTGGCCGAGATGGGGCAGGCGCGTGACCGTGATGCCGACCGTGCCGCTCCAGGCATACTCGGTTGGCACATCCTTCAGCATCGGAAACACCTGAAGCATCCGCTTGCGCACGATCGGCGTGACGTCGCTGGGAACGCTCCAATAACCTTCGCGCCCCGCGAAGAGCAGCCGCCCATCGTCGCTTTTGCGATAATAGTCGAGCACATGGCGCGTATCGGCCACCGCGGCATCCGTCGGAAGAATTTGCGCATTCACCTCCGGGGGCAACGGCGCCGTGGCGGACACGAAGCTTTCGACATGCGCGATATAGGGCGCAAGCTCCGGCGCCAGATCGGCGGAGAAGGCATCCGTCGCCATCAAGACATGATCGGCCGTTACGCTGCCGGCTTCGCACCGCACCGTCGCGGCTTTGTCGCCGGTTTCGATGCTGCGGGCGCGCGAATGTTCGAGAATGCGCGCGCCTGCGGCTTCCGCGCCGCGGGCCAGCCCCCGCGCATAACGCAGCGGGTGAAGGTGGCCGCCGCCCATATCAAGTTTGCCGCCGAAATAATCCGCGCCGGTGAGATGGCGAGTCTCTTCGGCGCACAGCATGCGGGCGGCAGTGTAATCGTAGTGCTGGTGCAGATAGTCGGTTTCTTCGCCCAGTTCGCGAAGGGCGGTGCGATCGTGGGCCGCGATGATGAGGCCGTCCTTCACAGGCGCGTCGGGCGCGAACGCGGCGGCTTGCGCGCGCACGAGGGCTTTCGACTCTTCGCAAAGATTCCACAGATCCCGCGCATGGCCGTGGCCCAGCCATCGTTCCAACGCGGCCTGACTCATGCGATGCCCGGTGTGGATCTGCCCGCCGTTGCGTCCGGAGGCGGCAAACCCCACGGTCTGCGCCTCTAGAACGACAACCCGCGCACCGGCCTCTGCGAGATGCCGCGCGGCCGTGAGACCCGTGAACCCGCCGCCGATGATGCAGGCGTCCGCACGCATATCGCCGTCCAGCGTGGGGCGTGGAGCGGGCGTTGGCGAACTTGCTGCGTAGTAGCCTTGGGGAAGCGGGGGATTCCGGGTCATGGGCGAAATGGAGCCGTGCTTGCGGGGCCGGTCAAGGCCGCGCTTGACCGGCGGGGCGCGGCCATGCGACTCCAAAGTCCTTCAAGGAGACTCCCGCTTTGACCCGCAGCGAACTTTGGCGCATCGAGAAATATCTGCGCAATCTCTTCCGTCTCGACACCATCACCGTGGTCGAACGGCCGAAGCAGGACGACTCCGTCGAAGTCCACATCAACGGCGAATTCATCGGCGTGATCTTCAAGGACGAGGAGGACGGCGAGGTTTCCTACGCCTTCAACATGGCCATTCTGGAGATGGATTTGCCGGACGCGCCGGCATCGCGCGGCTAAGAGCGGATTCGCAGCGTGCTGGGGGCGCACCTGCAAGAGTGGTTGAGGATGGCAGCGGCGCTGAGCCTGCTGCTCATCGTTTCCTATGTCCATTTCCGGCATATCGGTCTGGCGCTTGTTGCGGTGCTGGCACCGCTGCTCGGCGGTATTCTTGCCGTCTGGCTCGGTGTGCAGGAGCCATGGCTGCCGTATTTCTGCGGCTTCTTCATCACCATCGTTCTCGCCTCCCTTCTGAGCCTGCGCGTTTGCGAGGGAGATACGATCAAAGACGCCATGTGGAATGCGTGGATGGACGGACGCGGCTTGCTGACCGGTATGGGCGCTTTCGTCCTCGTCATGGCCGCGCTGCCTTTCGTGCTGACGCGGAACACCGATGGTGCCGCGATGGTGGGAGCGATTTTGCTCTGTTGCGTGGGTGCGGCAGCGGTTCTGCCCTGCGCGCGGCTTTTGCCGTTCGGACCGGAATTCGTCACGCGCGCCAATCGGGTGCGCGAAAATCAGGAACGCTGGCTGAACCGGCTGTCCTTCGTCGTTCAGCCGCGTTGGGGCTGGAGCATCAGCGGCATAGCCTTGATTATCGCCGTCCTGGGATTTTTCGGCGCGAACGATTTCGGCCTTGCCCGGCCGCTCGGTTTTTCGGTGCTTGCCGGTGAAGCCATTGTCTTGCTGGCGATGGCCTTTCTGGCAACGCGCGACACGCGCCGGACCTTGGCCTTTGGTCTTGCGTCCGCGGTTCTCTATGGCCTGTCGCTCTGGATCGGGCACCGCTTGAATGCTTCGGCATTCAGTTGGCTTTTTCTTTCGCTGTCGGCGATGCCCGCGTTGGCTATGGCGATCGGCGCTTCCGGTTTCGCGCGCGAAGGCGATAACGCCGCGGTGGCCCTGCTGCGCGCATTGGAGATGCTGTCTGCGGCCGTCGCAT
>JAFECN010000317.1 GCA_018242145.1 Pseudomonadota bacterium | reverse complement strand
GCGCGCTTCTGCCGGCCATCGCCGCAATTCGCCGCTTCGTCGCCCTGCGCGCCCCAGCGCAACTCGATGCAGTTATAAGGATCGAAAGACAGGCGATAGAGCCGCTTGATGATGTCGTCATAGGTCAGCGTGATGGGCCGCTTGCCGGAGGACATATAAACGATCTTGCAGGCGTTGGATTCCTCGTCATACGCCTGCTGGAGATGCTTCTTCAGGAAGCTGCCGTCGAAAACGATGCGGGGATCGCGATTGATCCACATCGCGATCATGTCCTTCATATCCCGGTAGAATTGCTGCGCCGCGGCCTTGATGCGCGCATCGCGCGACGGCGTGGAGTAACTCTCCCATGTGGTGTCGTCGGAACCGTAGATGTTGTCCGGCAGCCGGTCGGGATGCTCCTTGTTGGCGATGCCGTCCGAAATCGCGAGATTCACATATTGCGCGCGGTCGCCCAGATCGTTGCAGATCGTGCGCATGGTCTGGCGCAGTTCATAGACCGGATTGTAGTCCATCTTGCCGCCGGAAATGGCGACGCGGGCATATTCGTAAAAGCCGAGATCGACGCCGTTATAGCTGTAGCGCGCCTTCATCACGTCGCCGCTCGGATTGGGCTCGGTGCCCAGATATTGAACGAGCGAATAATCCGGGATCTCGTCGTTCTTCGCGAACACCATGTGCCCGCCGAGCAGATAACCCGCGCGGTCGCGATGCGCGCCGACAAGGCGGAAGGGCCGCCAGTTCTTGAACCCGCCGCCGAGCCGCGCGGGACTGCGGCCGAACTGCGCGCCATAGACGCTGCGCGAGATCGTATAATCGGGATGCGCGTCCATGTAATAGACGCGGCCATCCGCATCGATCTTGTAAACGATGCCGACATGGCCGTTCACGTCATAGATGATCGTGCCGGGACGGATGGATTGCGGCGAGAGCGCCGGCGCATAGAAGTCCGATTGAATGCCGCGCGTTTCGGCGGCGTCCGTGCGATAGGTGGCGGAATAGACGCTGCCGATGGTCTCGCGCACCGCGCGCGGCCCGTTGATGCCGCCGCCGCTGTCTATGAAATCATGGCGCGAGACCGGATGGTTCGCGGTCTTGGTGTAGCGAAGGTCGCCGCCGCTTCCCGAAACCGCGTCCACGAAGCTGAACGGCAACCCGTTCTTCCAAGCGTAATAGGCGCGCAACAGATAGGGCAGCTTGGCGCAATCTACGTCCACATCGACAAAGGCCTGGTCGGTATTGCGATAGGGGTTGGCCGGGTTGCGCAGGCAGCTTTCGGACGAGGAGCAATTCGAGTCGCCGATGGCCTGCACGAAGCGCCCGAAGCCCTCTTCGTCGGCCGGGCTCCATTGGTCCTTGGTGATCCGCCAGCCGCCCGCCGCCCAGGCCGGCATGGCGACCAAAGCCATCAAAGCGGCAAGAAGCAATCTACGCATTACCCACCCGGTTTTGCCGCTGAAGGTCGCGGTCCGGGTGGCGGGGAGTCAAGGCGAACGGCCTTAAGCTTGGGACAGATGCGCCAGATTATGTCGTATGTTGCACTGCAACATTATGCAATCTTGCGTGACAGCCGTCACAAACCGCTGTAGCGTCTCTGTTATAAAGGCCGGACAGCCGGAACGGCCAAGTTCGGGGAGGATGCGAAGGCCGGGCACGCCCGGCCTTTCGTGTTTCCAAGGCTCATCAAAAAAAGGCCGCTCTAAAGATCGACGACCTTGAACAGGATCAGCAGGTAAAACGCGATCCAAAGCACAACCGCGATCCCCAACGCGATCAGAACTTTCCGGCCCAGCATGGGCGACAAGGGCGCGCCGGTGTCGGGATCGACGGGCCCCAGACCCACCGGGATCAGGCAGAACAGGGACAGAAAGAAGAAGCCCGCAAAAGCGCTGAGCAGAACCGCGCCATGGACCGCGAGGAGGATCACGCCTGCTCCAGTTCCACCAGCGTGCCGACGAAGTCTTTCGGATGCAGGAAGATCACCGGCTTGCCATGGGCGCCGATGCGCGGCTCGCCGGTTCCGGTGATCGTTGCCCCCATCTTCTTCATCTGGTCGCGCGCGGCATAGATGTCGTCCACCTCGTAGCAGACATGGTGCATGCCGCCGTTCGGGTTCTTCTCCAGAAATTTCGCGATGGGCGAGTTGTCGCCCAAGGGTTCCAGCAGTTCTATCTTGGTGTTGCCGAGATCGACGAACACCGTGGTGACGCCATGGTCGGGCTGCGGCACCTCGCCTGACACCGTCGCGCCCAGCGTGTCGCGATAGACGGCCGCAGCTTTCTTGATGTCCCTGGTCGCGATGGCGACGTGATTGAGGCGGCCGATCATTCCGAAACTCCCAATAGTGTCATGGCCCGCAAATGCGGGCCACAGGTGATACCGCTCGGCTTTGCGAAGTTTTGCTCAGCAATATTCTGCATCGGCACTTCGGATTGCAACGGGGTGGCCCGCACACCGGCGGACCATGACATCGGCATTACACCCACAAAATCTCCACCCGCGTCACGGGCTTTTTGCCCCAGGCATCGTTGCCCGCGCGGCGCGCGGCGCGGCGGACCTGCTCTTTCAGGTCTTCTTCATCGGCGCGCTTGGGATTGTGGCGCTTCACGGTTTCCGCAACGGCATTGCGCACGGGTTCCTGAACGTCCTCGGGCACGCCTTCGAAGAAAAGTGCCGGTTCACCCGCGATACGGCTCTTGCCATCCAGCGCCAGCGTGATGCCGATGAAGCCGGCGAACGCCATCGCGCGGCGATGGCGGGTGAGGCCTTCGTCGGCTTCCGTCATGACGCGGCCGTCCAGATAGACGCGGCCCGCCGGCACTTCATCGATCACCTGCGCGCGGCCCGGCGCCAGCCGCAGCATGTCGCCGTTCTGCACGACCACCGCCTGCGGCACCTGCAGCGACCGGGCGAGCCGCGCATGCTCGGTCATATGGCGCAATTCGCCATGCACCGGCACGGCGATCTGCGGCCGGATGAGCCGGTACATCTCGGAGAGTTCGTCGCGGCAGGGATGGCCGGAGACATGGACGAAATGATCCTCGACCGTCAGCACTTCCACGCCAAGCGCCGAAAGCTGGTTGTGCAATTCGTGGATCGCGATGTCGTTGCCCGGAATGATGCGCGACGAAAAGATCACCGCGTCGCCCTGCCCCAATTCCACAAAAGGATGATCGCCGCGCGCGATCCGCGCCAAGGCCGCGCGCGGCTCGCCCTGGCTTCCCGTGCAGAGATACAGCACGCGGTCGGAGGGAAGCGTTGCGGCTTCTTCTTCATCGATCAGCCGCGGGAAGTTCTTCATGTAGCCGGTTTCGCGCGCGGCGTTGGTGATCCGGTGCATGGAGCGGCCCACCAGCGCCACTTCGCGGCCATGGACATGGGCTGCTTCGGCGATGCTTTGCAACCGCGCGAGGTTGGAGGCGAAGCCCGTCACCGCGATCTTGCCCTTCAGCGTCCCGATGAGCGCCGTGAGCCCCGTCTTCACATCGGCTTCGGAGCCAGAATGGCCCTGCACCAGCGCATTTGTGGAGTCGCACACCATCGCCAGAACGCCTTCGTCGCCGATGCGGCGGAATTCAGCTTCGTCCGTCGCGGCGCCGATCAGCGGATCGGGGTCCAGCTTCCAGTCGCCGGTGTGCATCACCGTGCCGAGCGGCGTGCGGATGACCAGCGCATTCGGCTCGGGAATGGAATGGGTGATGGAATGGAACTCGACCTCGAAAGGCCCAAGCTTGATACGGCCGCCGAGCTTTACGATGCGGGGCTTGACGTGATTCTGAAGCCCCGCTTCCGCCAGCTTGTCTTCGATCAGCCGCGCGGTGAACGGCGTGGCATAAAGCGGGCACATCAGCTTCGGCCAAAGATGGCCGATGGCGCCGATGTGGTCCTCATGGGCATGGGTGAGGACGACCGCGAGAATGTCCTGCCGCCGCTCTTCGAGATAACGGATATCCGGCAGGATCACATCCACGCCCGGCGTATCGGTCTCGCGGCCGAACAGCACGCCGCAATCGACGACGATCCACTTGCGCGCGTCCGGCGGGCCGAAGCCATAGGCGTTGAAATTCATGCCGATCTCGCCCGCGCCGCCCAAAGGCAAGAGGACAAGCTCGTTTTCGGATAGTTCCATCAGGCTTGCGGCTTTCCGCACTGGGCGGCGTTGCGCTTATAGATCATGACGAGGCCACGGATGGTCAGATCGGGATCGAGATGATCGATGGCCGTCGTCTGCTTGTGAAAGGCGTTGGCGAGTCCGCCGGTTCCGATCACCGTCATGGGCTGGCCGTATTCTTCCTTGATGCGCGCGATCAGGCCTTCGAGCAGCCCGACATAGCCCCAATAGAGCCCCGACTGCATCGCCGGAATCGTGTCCTTGCCGATGATGCCTTGCGTCCGCTGGACGGCCACGCGCGGCAGCATGGCCGCAGCCTGGTGCAGGGCCTCGGCGGAAACATTCGCGCCCGGCGCGATGACGCCGCCTTCGTAATTGCCTTTGTCATCGACGATGTCGAAGGTCGTGGCGGTGCCGAAATCGACCACGATCAGCGCGCCCTTGTAGCGCGCATGCGCAGCCACCGCGTTCACAAGGCGGTCGGCACCGACCGCCGACGGCCTGTCCGTATGCACCTCGATGCCCAGATCGACGTCGGCATCGCCGATCACCAAAGGCTCGGTCTTCAGATAGCGGCGGCAGAACTGGCGCAGGTCGAACAGCGATTGCGGAACGACGGTGGCGATGATGGCGCCGGTGAAATCTCCGAAGGACAGGCCATTGAACTGCAGCAGCGGCTGCAGCAGCACGGCATATTCATCGGCCGTGCGGGTAGTTTCCGTGACTGCGCGCCATTCCGCGCGCATCTCGTCGCCGTCAAACACGGCGAAGACGATGTTGGTGTTTCCGGCGTCGATGGCGAGCAGCATCAGAAGAACACCTCTCCAGCGGCGATGGTGCGCACGCGGCCATGCCCTTCCCGCAGGATTAAGGCGCCGGTGGCGTCGATCCCTTCGAAGACACCGGATGTTTCCTCCTGCGTGAGACGCGCGCGGATGCGCGTGCCCAATCCCGCGGCGCGGGCGAGCCAGGCGTCCTGGATGGGCGAAAAGCCGCTCGTCATCCAGATGTCATACCATTTCGCGAAGTGAGCGGCGAGTTGCACGAGCGCCGCGGAGGGTGACGGAACGGAAGCACCCAATGCCGCGAGCGCGGTTGCCGGAAATTCCGTATCGGGGGGAAAATGCGCGAGGTTCATGCCGATGCCGATGGCGAGAAAGGCAAGCGCGCCATCGCCACCGCTTGCGGATTCCAGAAGAATCCCGGCCATCTTCCGGCCGTTTGCGAGAACGTCGTTCGGCCATTTCACTTTGATATCCGCGGACGGCGCGAAGCCGGATGCCGTGTCCGCCGCCGCAATCGCCGTCACGAAGGAAAGCTGCGCGCATTCCGACGCTGGTTTTTCCGGTGCGATCAGAAGCGTGGCGGCGAGATTGCCGGTGGGCGACTCCCATGCGCGGCCGCGGCGGCCCCGGCCCGCCGTCTGGCGGTCGGCGCGCAGCCATACCGGCCCCTTCTCGCCGGAAGCGGCCAGGCGGCGCGCTTCCTCATTCGTGGAATCGATTTCGGCCCATTCGCGCAATTCGTAGCCCGAAGGCCACGCGAGCGTACTCACGGCAGCAGCGCGTGTGCCGCGCTGGTGGCGGCGGCCACGAGCGGCGCTGCCCCGACGACGAAGAACACCGAAAAGAGTCCGGAGCCGACCAGCACCGTTCCCAGCTT
>JAFECN010000316.1 GCA_018242145.1 Pseudomonadota bacterium | reverse complement strand
GAGGGAGGGTTGGGAATTACTCGCCCTCGTTCACGGCGGTCAGCACGTCCTGGGCGGTGTGTGCGAGGTCGGCGAGTTCTGTCGGCATGTCTTCGCCCGACTTGCGCGCCCAATCGACGAGGCTGCTGGCGAATTCCACAAGGCGCGGCGCGTTGGCGATCATGCGGGCCTGGCGTTCCACCTTGCCCGGGTCCAGATCGTATTCGGCGCCCGGCACGCGCCAGCCGCCCCATTCGGCCTCGCCGGTGATGACGACCGGGAACGTGCCCGGCACCGGATGGCGCGAGCAATCTTCCGCCGGCTGCCATTTGTTGCGGGCGCGAACGATGCGCCAGTTCTCGGGGCCGACAGTCTTGTCTTCGACCAGCGGCGTTTCGGCCTGCAATTCTTCGGCGGCGAATTCGCGGCCGAGGCCGACGTCGTAGAAAACGCGCAAGGGTTCATCCAGCCCCTTGGTCCATTGCGGGAGCACGCGCTCGATCAACGCCCACGTTCCCACGGGCTTCACATAAACGCGCTGGTTCTTATGGAATTGTGCCTTGGCCATGGCTTGTCCCGATGCGGATTGCGCAAACCGTAGCGGCACGCGCTTAAGCCTCGGTTAAGAAACGCAAGGCTGCCCCAGCGTCAAAATAAAGCCAGTTGGCGGCGGGGCTTAGGCCCTCTATCGTTTGATTAACAAACACTTCCAGCACGACACGAACAGGGTGGGCCGATGAATTTCGATTTCTCCGACGATCAGAAAATGCTGCGCGATCAGGCGCACAAATTCCTGAGCGAGAAATGCACGACCAAGACCGTGCGCAAGGTTTTCACGAGCGGCGACGGCTACGACAAGGACCTGTGGAAGCAGATCGCGGATATGGGCTGGCTCGGCACGGCGATCCCCGAAGAATTCGGCGGATTGGGCCTGGGTTATCTGGAACTGTGCGTGATCGCGGAAGAGTTGGGCCGCGCGCTGGCGCCGGTGCCGTTCTCCTCCACCGTCTATCTCTTCGCCGAAGCGATCCTCGCGGCGGGCACCGATGAGCAGAAGAAGAAATATCTGCCCAAGATCGCCAGCGGCGAACTGATCGGCACCTTTGCGCGCGCGGAAGGCGCGGGCGCGGTGACGCCGAAGTCGATCCGCACCACGTTCAAGGGCGGCAAGCTTTCCGGAAAGAAGATCGCGGTGGTGGACGGCATGGATGCCGATTTCGCCGTGGTGCTGGCGCGCTCCAGCGACGATGCGGGCGAGCGCGGCACGGCGCTGGCGATTGTCGATCTGAAAGGATCGGGCGTGAAGCGCAAGGCGGAAGATTCCATCGACCCCTCCCGCAAGCATGCGGCGATCGAATTCGACGGCGCGTCCGCCGAAGCGTTGGGCAAGGCTGGCGAAGGCTGGAGCATCGCGGCGAATGTCCTGAACCGCGCGGCGATCATGACGGCGTTCGAGCAGGTGGGCGGATCGGATAGCTGCCTTGCGATGGCGAAGGATTACGCGATGCAGCGTTATGCCTTCGGCCGCTTGATCGCGTCGTATCAGGCGATCAAGCACAAGCTCGCGGACATGTATGTGAACACCGAACTGGCGCGTTCCAACGCCTATTATGGTGCGTGGGCGCTTTCGACCAATGCGCGCGAGTTGCCGCTGGCGGCCGCCGCCGCGCGCGTCTCCGCCACGCAGGCGTTCGACTATGCGTCGAAGGAGAACATCCAGACGCATGGCGGCATCGGCTTCACCTGGGAGGCGGATTGCCACTTCTATTACAAGCGCTCGCGGGAACTGGGGTTGAGCCTCGGCCCGCAGCGGACGTGGAAAGAGAAGCTGGTGAGCGAATTGGAAGCGAGCAACGCCTGAAAGAGGTGAGGTGTGAGTGGTGAGTAGTGAATAGCGAAACTGACGGGCGCCAAGTTCACCACTCACTATTCACCACTCACTACTCACCCTGATATCGAGATTGAGAAAGAAGACGACCATGGATTTCGAAGATACCCCCGAAGAAGCCGCCTTCCGCGCTGAAGCGCACAAATGGCTTTCCGCCCATGCCAAGCCGCGCCGCAAGCGCGAGGACCGCGATCTGGAAGAGATGGAGAACGGCGCGTCCGTCGACATGGCGGCGAGCAAGGCGTGGCAGAAAGAGAAAGCCAAGGCCGGTTACGCGCGCATCACCTGGCCCAAGGGCATGGGCGGCATGGGCGGCACGCCGATGCAGTCCATCATCTTCGGGCAGGAAGAGAGCAAGTTCGATGTCGCGACCGGCGGGCCGTTCGCGATCGGTCTTGGCATGTGCATTCCGACGCTCATGGCCTACGGCAATGAAGAGGCCAAGAAGCGCTATGTGTGGCCGGCGGTGCAGGGCGATGAGATCTGGTGCCAGTTGTTCTCCGAACCGGCGGGCGGCTCCGACGTGGCGGGCCTGCGCACGAAAGCGGAGAAGGATGGCGACGAATGGGTGATCAACGGCCAGAAGATCTGGACCACCGGCGCGCAATTCTCCGATTACGGCATTCTGCTCACGCGCACCGACCCGAACGTGCCCAAGCACAAGGGCCTGACGATGTTCTACATCGACATGCACGATCCGGCGGTGGAAGTTCGCCCGATCAAGCAGGCGTCCGGCGGCTCGGGCTTCAACGAAGTGTTCTTCACCAATCTGCGCGTGAAGGATTCGCAGCGCCTTGGCGAGGTCGGGCAAGGCTGGCAGGTGGCGCTGACCACGCTGATGCATGAGCGTCTGGCGGTCGGCGGCGGTCAGGGCGGCGGCATCGACTCCAAAGAGTTGATGCGCCTCGCGCGCACGCTGGAACTGGAAGACGGCCCCGCGCTGAAGAACGCGGCGGTGCGCGAGAAGATCGCGGACTGGTATGTGCGCGAGGCCGGTCTGAAATACACGACCTATCGCACCATGACGGCGCTGTCGCAGGGCAAGCAGCCGGGGCCGGAAGCGTCCATCGCCAAGATCGTTGTCGCCTCCAAGCTGCAGGATGTTTCGGCGTTCGCGACCGAACTCGAAGGCGAGGCGGGCGCGCTGCAGGGCGCGGACGCACCGGCGCATGGCATGTTCCAGATGGGCTGGCTGAGCGCGCCGGGCCTGCGCATCGCGGGCGGCACGGACGAAATCCTGCGCAACATCATCGCCGAGCGCGTGCTCGGCCTGCCGCAGGACATCCGCGTGGACAAGGACGTGCCGTTCAACAAGGCACCGACGGGGCGGTAAGTGCGTAGGGAATAGTGAGTAGCGAATAGGGAGGTTTGGGATTATCTATTCCCTACCCACTATTCGCCACTCACCATGATCCAAACGCCCTGCATCAAGATCTGCACGCTCGATCCGCGGAGCCAGTTGTGCACCGGCTGCGGCCGTTCTCTGGAAGAGATCGCGCGCTGGGGTGGGATGAGCGAGGCGCAGCGCCTTGAGATCATGCGCGCATTGCCGGAACGGATGCGCGCCGCGAATTTGAAACCACAACAGGGAACCACGCCATGAAGGACTTCAGTGGAAAATACGCGGTGATCACCGGCGGCGGCACGGGCATGGGGCGCGAGCTTGCGATCCAGCTCACGGCCGAGGGCTGCAACGTCGCGATGTGCGACGTGTCGCCCGAGAACATGGCGAAGACCAAAGAACTTTGCGTGAAGGACGCGCCGCAGGGCACGCGCGTGGCCACCTTCAAGGCGGACGTTTCGCTCGAAAAGCAGATGACGGACTGGGCGGATGCGGTGAAGAAGGAACTCGACACCGATCACATCCATCTGCTCATCAACAACGCCGGCATCGGCGGCGGCGGCAGCTTCGTGAACGGCGACCGCGCGCAATGGGAGAAGACGTTCGACGTCTGCTTCTACGGCGTCATCAATGGCTGCCGTGCGTTCCTGCCGATGCTGATGAAGGCGCGCGAGGGTTACATCGTGAACACCTCCAGCGTGAACGGCTTCTGGGCGTCCATCGGGCCGGGCCGTCCGCACACCGCCTATTCGGCGGCGAAGTTCGGCGTGAAGGGTTTCACCGAGGCGCTGCAGGAAGACCTGAAGATGAACGCGCCGCACATCAAATGCGCGGTGGTGATGCCGGGCCATATCGGCACGGAGATCGTCGCCAATTCGCGCGCCATCCTGTCCGACGGCAAGGTGGATGTGAGCGGCGCGCGCAAGATGATGGCGGCGATGGGCATGGACGTCTCCAAGATGGACGACACGCAGATCGGCCAGATGATCGAGATGCAGGCCATCGCCTTCCGCGACAACGCACCGACCAGCGCGGCGCAGGCGGCGAAAATTATCTTGGATGGCGTGCGCAATGAGAAGTGGCGCATCCTCGTCGGCGACGACGCGCATTATCTGGACGAGCAGGTGCGCA
Organism: Pseudomonadota bacterium; assembly: GCA_018242145.1. Classification (GTDB taxonomy): domain Bacteria; phylum Pseudomonadota; class Alphaproteobacteria; order Micropepsales; family Micropepsaceae; genus Rhizomicrobium. The sequence continues at coordinate 2,545 of JAFECN010000316.1, read as the reverse complement.
AGGCGCCGGAAGACGCTTACACGACGCAATTCCACGAAATGCTGCTCAAAAGCACGCGCTGGGGGATTTGAACGTCTTCATCACCTCCCCCTTGTGGGGAGGTCGAAAAAGCGAAGCTTTTTCGGGTGGGGGGATAGCACGCACCGTCCCCCCACCCGAAAATTCTTCGCTGCGCTACGAATTTATCGGCCTCCCCACGAGGGGGAGGCGATGTGATAAGCGAACAATCCTAAGCCGCAGCGGTCGTTCGCGCGGCGAGCATCCGCACCGTGAGCGCCACGGCGATGAACACCATCACGCCGGCAATGCTCAGCGCCGCATCGGTATAAAGCAGTCCGTTGGAGCCCCAGCGGTCGTGCCCCCAGCCGTCGAAGATGCCGGCATAGATCAGCGGCACGTTGGAGATGCCGCTCAGGATGTTGGCCTTCGTCGCGGCCGCACCCTTGCCGATGGTTTCGAACACCACGGCGGCATAGCCCGCGTAGCAGAAGCCCGTGATGAAGGCATAAATCAGCACATAGACGACGAACATCGTTTGCGTGCGCGGGCTGAGCGCCATCAGCACCGCGCAGATCGCGATGACGACGGCGAAAAGGCCGTAGGCCGTCTTGCGGTCCATCAGGTCGCAGATCCATCCGCCGATGAGGCTGCCGATCATCGCCATCACCCCGCCCAGCACGCCATTGACCAGCGCCACCGCATCGGCGCTCGCATGCCAGTCGTTCGCGACGGCGGACCACAGGTTCTGCGCTGCGCCCACGCCGATGGGCAGCAGCATCAGGAAGAACACCAGCCCGCCGTTGCGCGAGGTGAGCAGCGCCCAGCACTCGCGCCCGACATTGGCGAGGCTGCCGAAGAAGGAGGACGCGCGATGCGCCCGCGACGGCTCGTTCAGGAAGAGCAGGGCGAGCGACGTCGCGATGCAGATGATGCCGAGTGCCGTGCCGGACATCCAGAGCGGCGCGTGCTGCGCCAGCCACAGGCCGATGCCGCCGCCCAATCCCGTGCCGCCGAGGTTGCCCGCCTGGCTCCATCCGCCCGCGCGGCCTTTCTCTTCCTCGGTCGTGCCGTGCGCCATCAGGCTGGAGCCGGCGATGGTGGTAAGGGTGGCGGTGAAGGAGAATCCGAAGCAGAGGGCCTCGAAGATTCCGAGATTGCCGCTTTTGATCGGGACGAAGGCGGTGGCCGCCATCAAGAGGCCGCTCGTCACCGCCGAGATCAGATACCAGCCGCGCACCGACAGCGTCGCGTCCACCAGCGGCGCCCAGACCGCGCGCCATGTCTGCGGCAGAAGGCTTAACCCCACCAGCGCCGCGATGGCGCCGACGCTCACGCCCGCCTGCGACAGCAGATAGGCCAGCGACACCACGGCATAGCCGTTGGTGATGCCCATGGGCAGGAACAGCATGATGTAGAAGACCGGGCGCAGCCTTGCGCCCGGCAATACACGTTCGGCCATGGATGCGCGCCCCGATATCGACGCCGCAAGCTAACCGAGGGTCGCGCAAAGTGCGCGGGATATTTTTAACGACCACAACGTGTCATGGCCCACCGGAGAGTGGGCCACCCAGATGAAGCGCGCTCAATTCTGGAAGATGGAAGCCGTGTCACCTGGGTGGCCCGCTTTTGCGGGCCATGACAAGCTGTTTTTGTTTTCAGATGAGTAAGGACGCTAAATCGCGTCGCTCAAAGTCCCGCGTTTCAGCGGGTCGGCGTCGAGGAGCTTGCCGGACATCGCGCCCAGCCAGTCGAGGCCTTCGCGCAGCTTCACGTTTTCGCCGATGACGAGGATGGCCGGTGCGTCGCTCTGCTTTGCGGCGACGCCCAGTTCGGCGAGTGTTGTCACGCGCACATTCTGTTTGCCGGAGGTGGCGTCGCTGACGATGGCGGTGGGCTCGCTGGCGGGGCGCCCGGCGTCCATCAGCTTCGCGGCGATTTCATCGGCATGCGCCAGTGCCATATAGAGAACGAGGGTGGGCGAGCCGCGCGATATGGCGTTCCAGTCCAGCGCGGGAATGTTTCCATCCACGCCATGACCGGTGATGAACGTGACGGCGTGATTGGTGTCGCGATGGGTCACGGGAATGCCGGCATAAGCCAGACCACCAATGCCAGCGGTGACGCCCGGCACGATGCGGAAGGGAATGCTCGCGCGCGCCAACGTCAGCGCTTCCTCGCCGCCGCGCCCGAACACGAAAGGATCGCCGCCCTTCAGGCGCAGCACACGCTTGCCTCTGCGCGCGAGGGCGACGAGCTGGTTGGAGATGTCGCCTTGCTTCGCGCTCGCCTTGCCGCGGCGCTTGCCGGCGTAAATGGCCTCTGCGCCAGGGCGCGCGAAAGAAAGCAGCGTCTCGTTCACCAGCGCGTCATAGAGAATGACATCGGCCGTCGAAATCGCGTGCAGTCCCAACACCGTCACAAGCCCGGCGTCACCCGGACCGGCACCCGCGAGCCAGACCCAGCCGGAATCGAACGCGGGCAAATCCAGCGACGCGGCGAGGCGCGCGATGGCGGTGCGGTCTGCGGCTTTTGTCAGGTCGGACAT
>JAFECN010000315.1 GCA_018242145.1 Pseudomonadota bacterium | reverse complement strand
GAATTATATATTCTTATGTCCAATGCAATCCACTCTGTCGGCTGACAGCCGGCGACGGTGGGTGAACCGATGGCGGACTATGCGCCCTGGCTCGCGACACTCGGCGAGCGTGGCAAGCCACGGCGCGTATTCGGCCATCGGCTCGCCGATCGTCGCCGGCGGTTCCCGCCCGACGAGACGGATCCCGCATTGCGCGGCGATAATGTCGATTTCCTCGATGGGAAATTGTTGGAGCCGCAACGCGGTGGCGTAGTGTCAGCCGACAGAGTGGATTGCATTGGACATAAGAATATATAATTCAATATGATAGCTGATATTTTCTGCAGCGGACTCTGTCGCCATCGCTTTCTGCTCCGTCGGGCTGGACAGAATATGCTACATTTGCCGGAAACGTGGAGTTTGTAGCGGAGCCAATCGTATGGTTGAGCGAATGCCGCCTACTGCGCCCAAGCGCAGCCTCAGATCGCTTGAGGCCGGATCGACGTTGTTTCCGCATTTTCGGAAACATATTGCGGTGTCCGGACCGGTGACGGCGGCCCAGATTACAGCCATTTGCGAAGCGACCGGGCTGAAGGAACGACAGATCCGGACACTGGCGGCGCGGTATCAGGCGCATCCTGTTGCTGAATCGCTTGCGCCTTTGCCGCGGGGGCCCGCTCCTGGCTCGCATCGGATTGATCCGATGGTAAGGGCAGCCATCGACACATTGACCGGTGAAATCGCGCTCAAGATGGTGCCCGTGACCCGCGCGGAAGCGGCGCGGCAAATATGGGGCCTGCTTCACGCCGATAACGGACAATACCGGTTTTCCGCCGATTTGATCCCGAGTGAGAAGACAATCGAACGCCTCCTTGATGAGATTCCGAGCAGCGTCTGGGCCAAGGCTTGCATGGGCTCCAAAACCCGCAGTGCGCATGAAGCGCACCCCGGGGAGTATCACAGCGATGGCTTTCTTGACCTTGTCCAGATGGACCACACCAGGGGTGACGTGATCCTGGTCGACAGCCTCAGGCGTGAGGAACTGGGACGTCCGTGGATCACGTTCCTGATCGAAATCTGGACCCGGTCAATACTCGGCTATTACGTAAGCTTCGGCGATCCTTCAATTTTTCGGTGCGGCAGGGCGGTTGCGAGCGCGCTGCTGCCCAAGCAGCCCGTGCTCGAGCATCTGGGTGTGGACGTCGGCTACCCGATGTTCGGCCTGTTCCGGCGCCTGCATGCCGATCAGGCCAAACCACATCGCTCGGAGGCGTTCCGGCGTGCCTGCGTCCGCAATGGCATTGACCCGGATGTCCGCAAGCCCGGCCCGGCCCACATGGGCGGTCATATCGAGCGATTGATCGGGACAATGGTCGGAAAACTTCGGCTATTGCCGGGTGCTACGGGGCCAAACGCGTCTGCGCGCGATGGTTACGACGCGCAAGACGAAGCGGCGATGACCCTGGCGGAATTCGAGCGTTGGCTGTTGTGCCAGATCGCGGTCTATCATCACACGCCCCACTCCGCGCTAGGCGGATTGTGCCCGGCGCAGGTGTGGGAGCGCGAGGCGGCGGGACATGGCCCTCTGCTGCCGGTGTCGTGCAATTCGGATGAGCTTTTTCGCCAATTTCTGCCGTCGAAGTCGCTGACGGTGCACTCGCGTGGGATCCAGATAAAGCACCGTCATTACTGGCACCCGGCGCTTGGCAAGCGAATTGGCCAGAAGATCGAGGTCAGTTGGGATGAGCGGACGATCCAGCACGTCTATGCCGAGCTGGACGGCGATTTCGTGCAAATGGCGGTTATTGGCCAATATCCGGATGTTTGGGAGGCCGACTGGGAAGCTGCCAGAGCACAGGTGAGGGCGCTTGGCCGGGCGTATCAGGCCGATGGCGGCCGTGTGGCGACGGCCCGTGCGATCGCTGCGGCCAATCAGGAAATTCATCAGGCTCGCCTTCGTACCAAGGAGGCACGGCGCCGAGCAAAGCGCCGGGAAGGGGAGGGGATCACACTCGCGGATTTGCGGGAACCCGAAAAACCCCAACAGCCTGCGGTTCAGTGGAAACCGGTGGAAGAACTGGGCGAGGATTCCTGGCTGAAGGTGCATCCATGAACGCTGCTACTTCCACCCGTTCCCCGGTGCACCCAGCTTCATTCTGGATCGACTTCGACGAAGCGCGCAACGCCGTCGAGACGATCGTCGATGTTGCCCATGACGATCCGGAAGAGCGGCCGACTTGCATCGTGCTGACCGGCCAGTCCGGCATGGGGAAGACTTCGATCCTGCGCGAGGCGCAGCGGCGCTTGATTGAAGCCTTTCCCGAGCCCACCGATTGGGGCGAAGCCCGGTATCAACCTGTGCTGCGCACGGTCATTCCCTCGAGCCCGACCTCGCTCAAGATCAATCTTGCGCTGCTCTGGCAGCAAGGTTGGCCGATCCGGGCAAACACGCACAAAACCGCCGATTTCAAGGTTGTCGATCTGTTGGCGGCGCAGGGAACGAGGCTGGTCGCGATCGACAATGTCCATGTGATCCTGACGGCGAGCGGCGTCGCGCGGCGCGACACGCTTGATGCCTTCCGCTTCCTGATGAGCGCTGGCAACGTGCCGCTGGTCGTGGCCGGGCTTGATGTCGCCCGCCAGATTTTCGCCGACGATGTCGAGCTCGCCTATCGTTCGATCATACTCAAATTGCCGCTGTGGCAGCCGGGAGAGCCGTCGCAGCGGTTGATCAGGGCGCTGGCGCGCGGGATGGACATGACCGAGCCGGAACATCTCGCCGCGCCCGCGTTTGCGGAGCGGATCTGGCGCGAAAGCGGCGGGGTAACCGGCAATTTCAAGCGGATACTGCATTGGTCGGCAAAGGTCGCGAAGCGGCAGGATCGTACGCTGGTGACGCAGGACGATATAAGCCAGGCCCTGCAGCTCTTCACCCCTTACAGCGTGGAATGAGCGGCAGGGAAATCGAGCCACTTGCTTATCGGGTCAGGCCCATGGCCGGGGAGTGCTTCGAGTCCTGGCTGGATCGCCTGGCCGCGCGGCATGAAACTACCCGCAAGGCCTTGTTCGGATATCTTGGCATCAAGACCGCGCTCGCCGACCGCGACCTGGCATCTTCAGCCGCCAATGCCTCGGATTCTCACAAGGCTATGGTTGCCCGACTGGCCTGGGCCACGGGGTTGCCCGAGAAGGTGATTTTGCGGACTTTCGTGGGCTGTCCGAGCAGCGACTTGTTGCCCGCGGCGCTGCGTTCAATCGGGTGCGCGCAATGTTGGCTCGACTGGCTGGAAGGCGACGCGCCTTGGCGGATCGAACGCAGCTGGATCCTGAGGGTTACTCTGCGCTGCGCGCGCCATGATCTGCTGCTGACCGATCTTGGCGGCATCCGCGCACTGGGGCGGTCGCCGGCGGCCCGGAGGCAGCTTGAGGAGATGGTGGTTCGCACCCGCGCGCAAATGGCGCAGTTCACCTTCATCAAGACGCGCTTGGCCTGGAATTCCTTGGTTTCGCGGGCGCAGATTCGCGGAAGCGGCACTAATCCATATATTTTAAGTCGTTATACGGCAGCGCTAGTCGGCAATCGCTTCCATTTCGCACCCATGCGCCACTTGCTCCTGGCTGCGCTCCACTGCGGCGACGTCTCGCTGGCCGAACGCATGGAGCAGATTTTTCGTTTCACCGCGCGACCGGTGCGCGAGGCGGTCAAGCGAGCGCCGCGGGGATCGCCTCCCGCCTTATCGGACCTGGTAGCAGCGATCGCCCGCCTGAGCAGGCGCCGAATTGACCGAACGCGCGGCCGATTGGAAGCAGCCTGGCAGCACATGGAGCGGGCCAGGCGGGACTATCCCGCGAAGCATGCGGCGCACCTGCGACGCGGCCAGCGAGCGGCGCTGGCCCGTGCCGTGCGAGACCGGTACGCGGCCGAGATTTCCAGCGCCTCGTGGTCGCCGTTGGCACCGCTACGCGGCTTTCAGGATGCGCTGTTCTACCTGAAGCAGTGCGGCATGGCGGATGATGTCCTCCCGACAGCGGCGGGGAGAACGGATCCCTGGGAGGATTGTCTCGAGGACGCCGAAGCGTTGCGTGCACGGCTCGCGAAGCGTTTCAATCATTCGGCGTTCCGCATCGTGCTGGACTTGCCGGTTCATGCTTTTTCGTTCGATCCGTTCGAGCGCGAGAGCAGCCGATCGATATCGGCCATGGCCGCATCGAATTCGGCAAATTTATCATCGGCGAGGGGGCCGGGTTCGTCTTCTGGCGCGGACACATGAGTTGAACGGCCCTGCGGGGGTATTGCGCAGACAATGGCCTGGTGGTGATGCGAAGACATCTCGGTGAGGCCCGCCTTGATGAGCGTTGCTACCAGTTCGCGCACCCCGTTCTTCGAGAGGGCCGTGGCCTTCTCGATCTGGATCGGGCGCAGCGGCCCGAAGCCGGAAAGCAACCGGAAAAGCACCGGCGCGCGCGAGGTGGACCGCAGGCGGGTGGTCAATTGCTCCATATTCGCCACGGCGTGAAACGCTGCGTCGACCAGAACCGTCAGCTTCTGCGCCGCCACGCGCGCGGTATCGGCGACGAGAATCGCGCGTTCGCGCGGCCACCAGTGCGGTTTGAGTGCTTCGGCGCGAACGGCACCGGGCAAGGGGAGGGGGCGGCTTCCCGGATTATCGGGCGCGACCACGGCGCCGGCAACGAGATCGAGCAGCCATAGCGGAGGGGTGGCCCCAGCTTGCTCGAGCGCGACGGGCCCCGCGGGCAGGTCGAGCACGCGGTACTCGCGATCGGTGGGCGGGAAGTTTGGTGAGGCCGCGGCCGCTTGGGTCAGGCGGTCGAGCGCGGCGAGCGGCCAGTCGCCGTCGGCCGCGCCGGCCTCATTCCTGACGCTTTGGGCAAGCCCGGCGGCCTCTTCGACCGCGAGGGCAAGAGGAGGGGAGGGCGTATCTCCCCGGTCGTCCCGATCGAATCGTGCTGCGCCGCGAATCTGCGTGGCTGCTTCGGCAAGCGGTCCCCACGGGGACAACATCAATTCGCCGAGCAGCGTTTCGGCGATCAGCGAGGCCGGGGCGGCGGCGTGGGTGCTGACGTCGGGGACGGGCTCGAGGCCGGAAAACCACAGCGAAAACCAGGCTTCGGTGCCGGGATAGCCCGACGAGCCCAGCGCCTCGATGATCGCGAGGCGGGTGAGGGCGCAGCAGAAGTGGTGCGCGACTTCGGGCGGCAAATGTGCTAGACGACCTTGCAGCGCTCCCCAGGCGAGTGCGGTGCGTGCCCGCGCCACCATGAGGTCGTCATGGGAAGCGTCTTCATCCGACTGGAGCGGGTGGAACATGGGAAAATTCGCTTCAAAATCCGGCATCGAAAGCGAGTCTAGCTAAGCCGACTTAACTGCACCAGTCCTGATACGACTTT
>JAFECN010000314.1 GCA_018242145.1 Pseudomonadota bacterium | reverse complement strand
TCTTCGGCTGGCAGGTTGCCGTCGGTTATCTGATCGGCGCGGCGTTCTCCGGTCTTGCCGGTTACATCGGCATGAACGTGTCGGTGCGCGCGAATGTCCGCACGGCGGAAGCTTCGCGCTCCGGCTTGGCTGCCGGCCTCTCCGTTGCGTTCCGCTCGGGCGCGGTGACCGGCCTGCTCGTCGTCGGCCTCGGCCTTCTCGCGGTCGCGGGCTATTACGCGTTCCTGCGCTTTGGCCTGAACCTCAACATCGCCGATGAAACACAGGGCCGCATCGTCACCAACGCGCTCGTCGCGCTTGGTTTCGGCGCTTCGCTCATCTCCATCTTCGCCCGTCTCGGCGGCGGCATCTTCACCAAGGGTGCGGACGTCGGCGGCGACATGGTCGGCAAGGTGGAAGCGGGCATCCCGGAAGACGACCCGCGCAACCCGGCGACCATCGCCGACAATGTGGGCGACAATGTCGGCGACTGCGCCGGCATGGCCGCGGACCTGTTCGAGACCTACGCGGTGACGACGGTGGCCACGACGGTGCTCGCCTCGATCTATTTCGCGGGCGACCTCAAGAACGCGCTGATGCTCTATCCGCTCGCCATCGCGGGCATGTGCATCGTCACGTCCATCATCGGCACGCTGTTCGTCCGCCTCGGCCGCAGTGGCAACATCATGGGCGCGCTCTACAAGGGCGTGATCGCGACGGGCCTGCTTTCGCTCGCCGGCCTGTGGCCGCTGACCGACTGGATCGTCGGGCTCAACACCATGATCTCCCAGGCCCCCGGCCATTTCGTGACCGGCCAGACGCTGTTCTTCTGCGGCGTCGTCGGCCTCGCCGTGACCGGCGCGATCGTGTGGATCACCGAATACTACACGGGCACGGGCTTCCGCCCCGTGAAGGTGATCGCGCAATCGTCGGTGACGGGACACGGCACCAATGTGATCCAGGGCCTCGCGGTTTCCATGGAGTCCACGGCGCTTCCGGCGCTGGTGATCTGCGTGGGCATCGTGGTCGCCAACTGGCTTGCGGGCCTCTTCGGAATCGCCATCGCGGTTTCGACGATGCTCTCGCTGGCCGGCATGGTCGTGGCGCTCGACGCCTTCGGTCCGGTGACGGACAATGCGGGCGGCATCGCGGAGATGTCCGGCCTCGAAGGCGATGTCCGCAAGACCACGGACGCGCTGGACGCGGTGGGCAACACCACCAAGGCGGTCACCAAGGGTTACGCGATCGGCTCCGCCGGTCTCGGCGCGCTGGTGCTGTTCGCGGCGTACACCTCGGACCTGCAATACTTCGTCGCGCATTCGGACACCTACCACTACTTCGCGGGCTTGCAGCTTCCCAGCTTCTCGCTCGCCAATCCGTGGGTCGTGGTCGGTCTCTTCATCGGCGGTCTTCTGCCATACCTCTTCGGCGGTATCGCGATGACGGCCGTGGGCCGCGCCGCGAGCGCCGTGGTGGAAGAAGTGCGGGCGCAGTTCCGCGAAATGCCCGGCATCATGCAGGGCACGCAGAAGCCGAACTATGCGCGCGCGGTTGACCTGCTGACCAAGGCCGCGATCCGGGAGATGATCATCCCGTCGCTGCTGCCAGTGCTGTCGCCGATCGTGCTGTTCTTCCTCGTGAACTGGGTCGCGGGCAAGGTCGAGGCGTTCAACGCGCTCGGCGCCATGCTCCTCGGCGTGATCGTCACGGGCCTGTTCGTTGCCATCTCGATGACCTCGGGCGGCGGCGCGTGGGACAACGCGAAGAAGTATATCGAAGACGGCCATTTCGGCGGCAAAGGCTCCGACGCCCACAAGGCGGCGGTGACCGGCGATACCGTCGGCGATCCCTACAAGGACACCGCGGGCCCGGCCGTGAACCCGATGATCAAGATCACGAACATCGTGGCCCTTCTGCTGCTCGCGACGCTGGCCCATCTGGGCTAATCCGGCAGCACGCCAAAGCAAAAACGCGCCGGGAGAAATCTCGGCGCGTTTTTTTATGGAAAAATACGTTCAGACGGACTCGTGGCCCTCCCCCTTCGACAAGCTCAGGGTGAGGAGAAATAGCGCAAATCCTCATGCTGAGCTTGTCGAAGCATGGAAGCGGGCAATGACGTCAGAACGTCCAATACTCTAATTGCCCGGGTTCTGGCCGCCGGCGCTTCCGGTCACGCCGCCGATCGGCACGCCCGGCGTGGCGCTGAAGAGCTGCTGCAGAAAGGTGAGCTCGCGGCCTTTGGCCGGTGTCGTGCGCGTCTCGAACGCGACGACGTGGCCGTCTTTCAGGCTGTAGTGCTTGATGTCAGTGAGCTTGCCGTCCTTGTCGAAATGCAGCGCGAGAATCTTGCGCGAAGTGGTCTTCGGATCGAAGAACGCGACCTGGCGCTGAACGCTGGAGATGTAATACCAGGCATCGTCGCCGAAGGTGGCGGAGGTCGAGGGATCGCCCAGGGTTTTTTCGATCGAGGTCTTGGTGTCGGTTCCCACCTTGAGCGAAGCCTCCGCGGCAGGGTCGGGCAGATAGCCGCGCTGGCTGATGACCGGCGTGCAGCCCAGAAGGGCCAGCGTGGCCACGGCCAAAATCGGGGTTCTCATGCGCGACATCCTTGCAATCCGCTCTACACCGGGGCGATGTGCTAGCCTTGGCGGGGCCGGGTTTCAAGTCGGACCCCGCGGAGACGGTTTATGCTGAAATCCCTTCTGAAATCCCGCAGCGACAAGGCGCTCGGCGCCGAATTGTGCGCGGCCATCGGCACCCAGGCGCGGAATCCGGTGTTTTTCACCGCCTTCGCCGTTCCTGACACCATCGACGGCCGCTTCGACATGGTTGCGATCCATGCGTGGCTCGTCCTGGAGCGGTTGCGGGAACTGGGCATGAAGGATGTTTCACAGGGTGTCGTGGATACGCTCTTTTCGAGTTTCGACGAAAGCCTGCGCGATCTGGGCGTGGGCGATATCGGCATCGGCCATCGCATGAAAAAGATGGCGGATGCTTTCTATGGCCGCCTCACCGCCTATCGCGAGGCCAAGGATGCGGACGGCTTGAAAGAGGCCGTCATCCGCAACGTCTATCGCGGCGATACAGCGCGCGCTTCGGAAGCCGCGTCGCTGGCGGGTTACATTGCCGCCGCCACAGCCGCTTTGGGCAACTGCGACATGGCCTCCGGCGTTGTGGCATTCGGGGACGTTTCCTCCTTCGTTCGTCGATCGCCATGACCAAGACACCGCCGTTTGAACATATCTACGATCTCTCCGATCTGTCGTCCGCCGGCGCGGAGGTGACGATCGACCTCGATGCGGACCAGCGCGCGCGGCTTGCTGCGTGGCTCGATGTTCAGGCGGTCGAAAAATTCCGGGCCGTCGTGACGCTGCGCAAGCTGGCGATGAACCGCTTCCGGTACGACGCGCATCTGACCTGCGATCTTGTTCAGCCGTCCGTGGTTTCTCTCGAACCGCTCTCCAAGCGGATCGCGGAGGTCTTCACCCGCGAGCTGCATGTCGCCCATCGCCTGCGGCGCGAGATCGCGGATGAAGGCGAGTTGACGCTGGCGGCGGGCGACGACGAAGCGCCCGAGGAGATCGAAACCGCGCGCTACGATCTGGCCGGGCCGCTGCTGGAGGAACTGTCCCTGGCGCTCGACCCCTATCCCCGGGCGCCCGGAGAGGCATTCTCCGGGCCCGAGGACCCGGACAGCCGCCCGGAGAGCCCCTTTGCCGTGCTCAAGAAATTGCGGGGCGAGGGCTAGAGGGCACAAAATAAGGGGGATTTTCGCCCTTGAATCCGGGGCGGCTTTCCCTTTTACTCCGCCGCTCATTTTGCCGACCCGGACAAAAATGCAGGCGCGCCAAGGGCGTGCGCGTTTTGCCGATTCGGCGTATCGGTTTCTGAAGGAGCTTGTCCGCCATGGCGGTCCCAAAACGAAAAACGTCGCCGTCGAAGCGGAATATGCGCCGGTCGCACCACAAGCTGGGCGCCACGAGCCATAACGAATGCCCGAATTGCGGCGAGCAGCGCCGCCCTCATCACGTTTGCGGTTCGTGCGGTCACTACCGCGAGCGCGAGGTCGTTCAGGCGAAGAGCTGACCCCTTTTGCGTGACCGCCGCGCGCGGAACATAATGCACGCAGTGACAAGGTGATGACGGCTCCTACTCTCACGGTTTCCATTGATGCGATGGGCGGCGATGCCGGCCCGTCCGTCGTCGTGGCTGCCGTGGGGCGCGCCATCGTTCGCCACCCCTCCGTGAAATTCCTGCTACATGGCGACG
>JAFECN010000313.1 GCA_018242145.1 Pseudomonadota bacterium | reverse complement strand
CGGGATCATCATGGCTTTGGATCGACGCAAGACCGACATCGCGCCTGTCGTGCTTTCGCAGGACGATATGCTGCGCATCCTCGAAGAGCGCAACACCGCCGCGCGTGAGGAATTGGCCGCGCGGACGGATGCCGCTCCGGAGGTTCTGTTCTTCCTCGCCACCGAGGGCTCGATCCGGGCGCGGCGTGCGATTGCGCGCAACGCCGCGGCACCGGCCCATGCCAACCGGCTGCTCGCGGACGACAGCGATGACGATGTGCGCGCCGATCTGGCGCGCAAGATTGGCCGCCTGCTGCCCGATTTGCCGCAAGACGCGAGCGAGAAGATGCGCGCGCTCACCATCGAGACGCTGGAGCGGCTGGCGCAGGATCAATTGCCGCGCGTGCGCGCCATCGTCGCCGAGGAGATCAAGGCGCTGGATTGCGTGCCGAAGAAGATCGTCGACATGCTGGCGCGCGACATTGAGGAAGAGGTCGCCGCGCCGATTCTGGAATATTCGCCGCTGCTGTCGGATGCGGACCTGATCGAGATCATCACTTCCGCGCAGGCGCATTTCGCGCTCACAGCCATCGCCCAGCGCAAGCCGCTGGGCGCGAATGTCTCCGCGGCCATCGCCGAGGCGCTCGATGTGCCTGCGGTGGCGGCGCTGCTGATCAACTCTTCGGCGCAGATCCGCGAGCAGACGCTGGAGAAAATCATCGAACATGGCAGCCGCATCACCGAATGGCACCTGCCGCTGGTGTTGCGCAACGATCTTTCGCAGCGCGCCATCCGCCGCATCGCGGGCTTCGTAAGCGCGGCGCTTCTGGACAAACTGGCGAAGCGCGATGGTTTGGATCAGGAAACGCGCAGCGTGCTTGCCAAGCGCGTGCGCGCCCGCATCGACGAGCCGGTGGAGGACGTCCGCGATCCGGGCGAGCAGGCGCAATCCGATGTTGCGCTTCTGCACAAGGAAGGGCGTCTGGACGACGCGGCGGTGGAACGGGCCGCGGAATCGGGCAAGCGCGAATTCGTTATCGCCGCGCTGGCGCTTCTGGCGCGCGCCCCACGCGAAATCGCGCGTCGGATCGTCCAGTCAGGATCGGCCAAGCCTGCCATTGCGCTGGTGTGGCGCGCGGGCCTGTCCATGCGCGTGGCTTTCAAGGTGCAGAGCCTCGTCATGCGCCTCAAGGGCGGCGAATTGCTGCCCGCGCGCGACGGCGTGGATTTTCCCCTGAGCGAAGACGAGATGCGGTGGCATCTGGCCTATTTCGGCCTCGAAGGCTGAGACCGCAAAAGGCCGTTGTTGCCGATATGCGCGGTGTAGCCCGTGCGGCCTTTGGTATGCGTCACGGCGAATCCGGTTTCGCTCAGCCCGCGCTGCTTGCAATCGCCTGTCTTCGACACCTGAAAGGTGATGTTGGTGGTGCAGAACCTGTCCGGCCCGCTGACCAGGTTCGGTTTGTTGTGCCCTTCGGCGTGGATATAGACGTTGTCCAGTTTCAGCGGCTGGGTCAGGGCGTGCGCGCAGGCGCCCGCCGCGATTTTCCACCAGCCCGCCGCCAGCGTCTGCGGACCGTCGCGAAATCCCAGCGCCGTCCATATCTCGCCCGTGGTGTCGTTGCAGATCGTATAGCCCGCGGGCGATGAGGCCTTGAGCGCCTCGGTTTCCAGCGCGTCGAAAAGCTCCGCGGGCGTGGCGCGGCTGGCGATTTTCAGCCGGGTGCGGAAGCGCTTGAGCGCCTCGTCGCGTTGCTTCGGATTGCTGAATTTATAGCCGTTGTCGCGCAGAAGCCGCTCCACGCCCGCCAGGCGCGCGGCGCTGTCGTCCTTGATGGCGGCGGATTCCGTCAGCGTCGCCGTCCAGCTTTGCATGCGATGGGTATCGACGGGCGCGAAGGGCAGGGTGAAAGCATCGCCACTGGCGCAGTCGGCCGATGTGACGGGGGTTTTGAGCGCGAAGTTCGCATCCTTGACGCAAAGCTGGATGTTTCCGCCCCAGGCGCGTGCGACGCCGGAATAGGCCTGCGAGGTGCGCGCATAGAGATAATAGTTCTTCGCCGTCAGCATTTGCTTGACCGGCGTGGCGCAACCGCCGGGCACCACACGCGTCCAGCCTTGCGTGATATTGTCGGTGTCGGTCGTCCATCCGGTCGCCGCATAGAGCACATAGCTCGTCCGGTTGCAGACCTGCAGCGCGGCCTGCGCGGGGCGTTGGGAGGCAAAAAGGCAAAGAACGCCAAGCGCGGCAAGCGCCGTGGCGCGCGACAAAAGCTTCATTCCTTGACGATCATGGTTCCCGCGCCGTGCTCGGTGAACAATTCGAGCAGCAGCACATGGGGGATGCGGCCATCCAGAATGACGGCGGCGGAAACACCCGCCTCCACCGCATCGATGGCGGTTTCGATCTTGGGGATCATGCCGCCGGAGATCGTGCCGTCGGTGATCAGCATGCGGGCTTCGGCGACGGTGAGTTTGGGGATCAGCTTGCCGTCGCGGTCCAGAACGCCCTCGACATCGGTGAGCAACAGGAGGCGCGCGGCGGACATGGCACCCGCGACCGCGCCCGCCACCGTGTCCGCGTTGATGTTGTAGGTCTCGCCCTTGGCGCCGACGCCGATGGGCGCGACGACAGGGATGAGGTCGGAATTGATGATGGTGCGCAGCACTTCGCCGTTCACCTTCTCCGGCTCGCCGACGAAGCCCAGATCCACCGGCCGCGATTGCAGCGTCTTGGGGTCCATCTTCATGCGTTCGAGCTTCTTGGCGACGACGAGATTGCCGTCCTTGCCCGAGATGCCGACCGCGCGCCCGCCCGCGGCGTTGATGCCGGTGACGATCTGCTTGTTGATCGTGCCGGTGAGCACCATCTCCACGACTTCGATCGCCGCCTGATCGGTGACGCGCAATCCGTCCACGAAGGTGGATGGAATCTGCAGCCGACCGAGCATGTGGCCGATCTGCGGGCCGCCGCCATGGACGACGATGGGGTCGATGCCCGTCATCTTCATCAGCACGATGTCTTGCGCGAAATTCTCGCTGACGCCGTTCTCCATGGCGTGACCGCCATATTTCACGACGATGTTGCGGCCTTCATATTGCAGAATATAGGGCAGCGCCTCGACCAGAACCCGCGCGGTCTGGCGCCAGCGCGCGAGCACGCGAAGGCTGCGTTCCGGTCCGGTTCCGACGTCGTCCTGAAGGGCCATGGAAGTTTCCGCTGAAGCTTCAGGCTTATAGCCGAAAGCTCAGGCTTCGGCCAACAAAAGAAGATTCACCTTGAGCGGCTCAAGCCCGCGTTTCTCCCGCGAGGAG
The DNA here is from genome assembly GCA_018242145.1 of Pseudomonadota bacterium. Classification (GTDB taxonomy): domain Bacteria; phylum Pseudomonadota; class Alphaproteobacteria; order Micropepsales; family Micropepsaceae; genus Rhizomicrobium. Next base: position 6,591 of record JAFECN010000313.1, on the reverse strand, counting down.
GTGGCGAAAATTTCAGGATAGGCGGCGGTATGCTGCGCGGCTTTTGCCGCAGTGTCGGCGGCGACCGCTTGGAGTGCGGCGGGCTTGAGTTCGTCGATCTTGGTGAGCGTCACCAATGTGGAAACGGCGGCCTGGTCCAGAAGGTCCAGAACCTCTTCGTCGCTGGCCATGATGCCGCGGCGCGAATCCACCAGCAGCACGACGCGCCGCAAGGAAGGCCGGCCGCGCAGATAGGCGGTGATGAGCCTGTTCCATTCGTCCGTCATGGATTTGGAGGCCTTGGCGTAACCATAGCCCGGCAGATCCACCAACATGACGCGCGCGCCAAGATTGAAGAAGTTGATCTGCCGCGTGCGCCCGGGCGTGTGGCTCACGCGCGCCAGCGCCGAACGGCCGGTGAGCGCGTTGACGAGGCTCGATTTGCCCGCATTGGAACGCCCGACGAAGGCGATCTCCGGCAAACTCGCGGGGGGAAATACCTCCGGCGTGGTGGCACCCGCCACGAAATCGCAAGGCCCGGCGAAGAGCTTGCGCGCGCGTTCGGTATCGGCGCGCATCTCTCCGGCGGATTTCTCTCCGTCCGTCACTCGGCGGGCTTGGGCTTGTTCGCCCAGGGCAGCTTCAGATTGTTGAAGAGGTGAATCTCCACGCCGTATTTGCGCATCATGAAATATTGCTGCAGCAGCGTGAGCAGGTTGCTCCAGGTGTAGTAGATCACCAGGCCCGAGGGCAGCGATGCGAACATGAAGGTGAAAAGGATCGGCATGTAGCCGAACATCTGCGCCTGCACCGGATCGGCTGGCGCGGGGTTCATCTTCGTCTGCACCCATTGGGTGATGCCGAGCAGGATCGGCCAGATTCCGATCGAGAGGAATCCGAGGAAGCCCGGCAGCAGCCCATGCGGGTTGAACGGCAAAAGTCCGAACAGGTTGATCCACGACGTCGGATCGGGGGCGGAGAGATCCTTGATCCAGCCGAAGAACGGCGTGTGATACATCTCGATGGTGACGAGGAACACTTTGTAGAGCGAGAACAGGATCGGGATCTGGATCACCATGGGAAGGCATCCCGAAACCGGGTTCACCTTCTCGCGGCTGTAGAGCGCCATCATCTCCTGCTGCTGGGCGACGCGGTCGTCCTTGTTGCGCTCCTTGATGCGCTCCATCTCCGGCTGCAGCTTCTTCATGCGCGTCATCTGCCGGAACTGCGCATTGGCGAGCGGGAACAGCGCGCCGCGGATCAGGACCGTGAGCAACAGAATGGCGAGGCCGAAATTGCCCAGGAGGGCATTGGCCTTGTCGAGCACCCAGAAGATCGGGCGGGTGAAGAACGAATACCAGCCCCAGTCGATGGCGTAGTCGAACTTCGCGATGTTGAGATTCTTCTCGTAGGCCTGCACCACGGACACGACCTTGGCGCCCGCGAACAGATGCTGGGTGAGATCGATCGTCTGCCCCGGCTGGAGGGGATGCGCGCCAAGGCGATAATCGGCCTGATAGGAATGCGTGTTGCGATAGGGCCTGCCGCGGTAATTGCCGTCGAACGGTTCGTTCTGCGGGGGCACGACGGCGGCCATCCAGTATTTGTCGGTGATGCCGAGCCAGCCGCCGGTGGACCGAAAGGCCTGTGGCGGCTCGTTCTTGTCGAAGTCGCTGTATTTGGCGTCCTTCAGCGAACCGTCGGCCACGCCGACGAAACCTTCATGCAGCGACCAGTAATGCTGGCTTTCCGGCGGCACGCCGTCGCGCGCCACATAGGCGAAGGGATAAAGCGTGTGCGCCTTGCCGCTCTTGTTCGCCACGCTGTCGTGAACGGTGAACATGTATTGATCGTCCACCGAGATCGTGCGGGTGAAGACGAGGCCCTGGCCGTTGTTCCAGGTGAGCGTCACCGGCGCGTTCGGCGCGAGCACCTTGCCGCTCGTAAGCGTCCAGACTGTGTTGTCGTCCGGCAGTTTTACGGTGTCGCCCGGCGCCGCGACCCAGCCATAAACCGCGTAATAGGGGAATGCGGTGTTCTGCGGCGAGAACAGAACGACTTCCGGGCTCTTCGGATCGACGGTCTCGTGATATTTGCGCAATTGCAGATCGTCGAAGCGCGCGCCCTTCAGGCTGAACGAGCCGTCCACGGTCGGCGTGGAGATCACCACGCGCCCGCCGGGCGATTGCAGCGCCTTGTTGCGCGGGATGATTGCCGCGATCTGTTGCGTTTTGTCGGGGATGGACGCCGGCTTGGCTTCGACGCCTTTTTCCTTGGCGAGCACATGCTGCTTCTGCTGCTCCGCCTTCATCTGCGGGCCGGCCACGAAATATTGCCAGCCGAACAGAACGGCGGCGGACAGCGCGACGGCGATGAGAAGATTCTTGTTTTCCATGTCTCTCTACTTGCGAAGCGGCGGCACGGGATCGAAACCTTCCGATCCTCCAAGCCAGTGTATCGGATGGCAGCGCAGAATGCGTTTCAGCGCGAGCCAGAAACCTTTGAGGGGGCCGTGAACCTCGATGGCCTCGATCGCATAGCGCGAGCAGGTGGGTTCATAGCGGCATGCGGGCGGAAATAAAGGGGAAATGAAGCGCCGGTAGAAGCGAATCGGCGCCACGAGCGCGGCGATGCCTGCGCGCCTGAGCGGCGATGTCGCGCCATCCGTCACTTCGCGTCTCCCCGATTGGGCCGGTCGAGCCGGGCATGGGCGGCGCCGAGCGCACCCGAAAGATCGTTCAGCAGATCGGCGAACGGTCTGGTGAGCGTCGCCGTCCGCGCGACCAGAACATAGTCATGCCCCTCCCGGCCATGAAGGGGAAGAAGGGCCGCAGCCGCCGCCCGCAGCCGTCTTTTCGCGCGGTTGCGGGCCACGGCATTGCCCACCTTGCGGCTGGCCGTGAAGCCCACGCGCAAATGGCCGGAAACCGGCGCGGGGGCGGGGCAAAGTTCCAATGTCAGGCTGGCCGTCGAACGGCGGATGCCCCGCGCGGCGCGCAGGAAATCGGGGCGATTTTTCAGGCGGTCCATGACGGGCATCTTGGGCCCGCGCGGCGGTTCAGGCCGAAAGCTTCTTGCGGCCATGCGCGCGGCGGCGCGCCAGCACCTTGCGTCCGCCGGCCGTGGCCATGCGCGAACGGAATCCATGGCGGCGCTTGCGGACGAGTTTGCTCGGTTGGTAGGTGCGCTTCATGGCCTAGCCCCCGGTCTCTGCCGGGCCTCTTCGAAAGAGCGCGGTTTCTAAGGGGGAGGGGTGGACCTGTCAACCGATCCGGCCCGCGGACTATTTTATTCCTAAAATGCGCGTGAACAGGCCGGATTTGCCTTTTCCCCGCTTCATTTAGCCCCCATCTTCCCGCGTAATGGCGGGGATGGCGAGACAGGGACGCTCAAGGTTTGCAGAGGGCTGGGCCCTGGTCGCCCACAGCCTCTCCGGCCGGCTGCTCCTTTTGACCATCCTCTACGCCATGCTGATCCAGGCGGCGATCTTCCTGCCGTCGGTGGGCCGCTATCACCGCAGCCTTCTGGACCGCTATGTGGAATCGGCGGAAATCGCGATCCTGCCGTTCACCGAGCCGCAGAACGGATTGTCGCCCGCCCTGCGCGCGCAATTGCTGACGCGCGCGGGCGCCATCGCCGTGCTGCTGCCGCGGCCGGACCAGCGCGAAATCTTTTTGTCGAACGAGACGCCCTCGAAGATCGATGTGACGATCGATCTGCGCAAAGCCGGACTGATCACCGACATGATCGACGGCATGAACTGTTTGCTGCATGGCGGCGCGCGCATCCTGCACGTCATCGCGCCGACGCGGATCAAGGGTGCCGAAGCCGTCGAAGTCATTCTCAACGAGAAGGCGATCCACGCGCAGCTCAAATCCTATGCCTGGGGCGTGCTGCTGCTGGCGTTCCTGATTTCCATCGTCACCGCGCTGCTCGTCTTCATCAGCCTTTATCTGGTGCTGGTGCGGCCGATGCGGCAGATCACCCGCGCCATGATCCGTTTCCGCAAGAACCCGGAAGATGCGAGCCGCATCGTCGCGCCGTCCTCGCGGCGGGATGAGATCGGCATCGCCGAGCGCGAATTGGGCGCCATGCAGCAGAACATCTACGACTCCCTGCATCAGCGCGCGCGCCTGGCGGCGCTGGGAACGGCGGTGGCGAAAATCCAGCACGATCTTCGCAACATATTGTCCAGCGCGCAGCTTGCGTCCGATGAACTGATGAAAAGCGAAGATTCCTCCGTGCAGCGGCTTGCGCCGCGGCTTGTTTCTTCCATCGATCACGCGGTGGCGCTGGCCACCAACACGCTGCGATATGGCCGCACCGAAGAGCACTCTCCGCAGCGGCGGATGGTGCGCCTGAAACCGATCGCCGAGGAAGCGCTGGAGGCTGCGCTATCCGGCAAGGAGCGCGTGGTGCCGGACGATGGAGTGGACGATACCATCGAGATCGACGCCGACGCCGCGCAACTGTTCCGCATCCTGCTCAACATCGTGCGCAATGCCGGCGAAGCGCTTGCGGACGAAGGCGGCACGATCTCCGTTCGGGCGGCGCGCGAAGAACACGGGACGAACATCGACATCGCGGACAACGGAACCGGCATTCCGGAGAAAATCCGCGAGCGTCTGTTCCAGCCTTTTGCCGGAACCACGCGCACCGGCGGCTCCGGCCTCGGTCTTGCCATCGCCCGCGATCTGGCGCGCGCCCATGGCGGCGATGTTATCCTGCTGAAAAGCGATTCCACCGGCACGCAATTCCGCGTGTCCATACCGGACCGGGAAGAATGAGCTGGAACCCTTCTGTCTATCTTGCTTTCGCCGATGAGCGCACGCGGCCTGCCGCCGAATTGCTGGCGCGCGTGCCGAGCGAGCATCCGGGCCGCGTGGCCGATCTGGGCTGCGGTCCGGGCAATTCCACTGATCTGCTCGTGAAGCGCTGGCCGGATGCGAAGATCGAAGGCATCGATTCCTCGCCCGCGATGATCGAAACCGCGAAGAAGAGTGGTGTGAAGGCGCAATTCACGCTGGCCGACATCGCGGCGTGGACGCCGGATATCGCCTATGATGTCGTCTTCTCCAACGCGACCTATCAATGGCTGCCGGATCATGCTGCGCTGTTGCCGCGCCTGATGAGTTTTGTCGTCAAGGGCGGCGTGTTCGCGTTTCAAGTCCCGAACAACCAATATGCCCCGTCGCACACCTTGATGCGTGACGTGGCCGCGCAAGGTCCATGGGCGCAGACGCTGGCCGATGTGCGCGGCATCTTCGTGGAGAAGGCGCAAACCTATTTCGATATCCTCGCCCCGCATGCCGCATCGTTGGATATCTGGACCACCGAATATCTGCATGTGCTGGACGGTGAGGACGCCGTGTTCAAATGGGTCAGCGGCACGGGCTTGCGCCCTTATCTCGACGCACTGAACGATGACGAGCGGGCGCGCTTCGCCGCCGAATACAAGGCGCGGCTGAACGTGGCCTATCCGCGCCGCGCGGACGGCAAGACGCTCCTGCCGTTCTCGCGCCTGTTCGCGGTGGCGCGGCTTTAGTCGCCGCGCGCGTTGCCGTCGCGCCTGGGATCGGCGGCGCCGCGATAGCCGCCTTCCACGCGCTCGATGATATTCACACCGCTCAATTCGACGATCGGCTCCGCCACCTGATGCCCCAGCGCCTTAAGGCCGGGGATAAGCTTTTCGGCGGAGGTATCCTTCTCGATCAGCGTTGGCGAGTTGAGGTTGGCGACATGCGGCTCGGCGGCTGCCTGCGCGGGCGTTTCCCGTCCGTCGATCAGATTGATGATGGATTGCGCCGTGTAATCGATGATGAGCGGGCCGCCCGGCGACCCGGTGGCGATTTTGAACTTGCCGTCCTTGTCGAACACGATGGTGGGCGACATGGCCGACAGGGGGCGCTTGCCCGGCGCCGGCGCGTTCGCCACCGGCTTTCCGTCGATCACCGGATCGAACGAGAAATCGGTGAGCTGGTTGTTGAGAACGAAGCCTCTGGCCATCATCTTCGAGCCGAGGAAGGACTCCACCGTCGTCGTCATCGCCACCGCTTCGCCGCTGTCATCGACGATGGACATGTGGCTGGTGCCGTGCGGTTGCGGCGAGCGTTGCGGCGCGAAATCGAGGCTGGCATGCTTGATCGGTGGCGTTCCGGCTTGCGCCTTGCCCATGTCCTTCGTGGGGTCGATGAGCTTGGAGCGTTCCATCGTGTAAGTGCGGTCGGTCAGCCCTGCTACCGGCACCGGAATGAAATCGGAATCGGCCATGTATTTGGCGCGGTCCGCGAAGGCGAGGCGGCTGGCCTGTGTGAACAGATGCGCCTGGCTGAGCGTGCCGGGCTGCAGGTCTTTCGACGGGAAACGCTCCAGCATGTCGAGGATCTGGATCACGGCCACGCCGCCGGAACTGGGCGGTCCCATCGAGCACAACCGATAGCTGCGATAGGTGCCGCACACCGCCGGGCGCTCCTTGGCGACATAGTTCTTCAGATCGGCGAGCGTCATGCCCGCCGGATGGATCGGCGCATGCTGCACCTTGTCCACGATGGCCTGCGCGATGGGGCCTTCGTAGAAGGCCTTCGGCCCGCCCTTGGCGATCATGCGCAAGGT
>JAFECN010000312.1 GCA_018242145.1 Pseudomonadota bacterium | reverse complement strand
GTCACGGCTGCGGTCTTACGAATTGCTGGCGAAGGCATTTTCTTTAACGCCCTAACTCTGTCATTTCGGCCGTGAAGCGAGCCGGGATAACAATGCGTGTTATGATGTGACAGGCAGGAGCCCGATCATCGCTCCCGTCAGCCCGGACGCCATTGTGCCTGAAATCAGCGCGCGCATGGCGAGCGGCACGATCTCGGCGCGGCGCTCCGGCACCAGCCCGCTGACGCCCGCGATCATGATGCCGACCGAACCCAGATTGGCGAAGCCGCACATCGCATAGAGCATGATGAGCCGCGAGCGCGGATCGAGCGCGCCCTGGGGAAGATGCGCGAGGCCGAGATAGGCGACGAACTCGTTCAGCACCGTCTTGTCACCCATCAGTGCGCCGGCGGTGGGCGCCTGATCCCACGGAATGCCGAACAGCCAGACGACCGGCGCGAAAATCCAGCCGAAGATGCGCTCGACAGTCAGCGGGCTTCCCGCCACATCGGGCGCATGGCTGAGGATGATATCCGCCAGCGCGACCAGCGCCACGATGACCAGCAGCATCGCGACAATGGACAGCCACAACCGCAAGCCGTCCTCGGTGCCGCGCGCGATGGCATCCATGCTGGAGCGATATTCGAAGCCCGGCGCGGCGCCTGCGTCGGTTTCGCTGACGCCGGGGATCATGATGCGCGCGATCAGGATTGCCGCCGGAAGCGACATCACCGATGCGACGAGGATATGGCCCAGCGCGCCCGGAATGACGGGCTGCAGGATGGTCGCGTACAGCACGAACACCGTGCCCGCCACCGTGGAAAGCCCGACCGAGAACAGCATGAACAATTCCGCGCGCGACATCTTCGCCAGATAGGGCCGGATCAGAAGCGGCGCCTCGATCATGCCGAGGAAGATCGTGGCGGCGCTTCCCAGCCCGACCGCGCCGCCAATGCCCATTGTCTTGCGCAAGGCCCATGCGAAGCCGCCGACGACCGCGGGCAAAATCCGCCAATGCCACAGCAGCGCCGCCAGCGCCGAAATCACGATGACGAGCGGCAGGATCTGGAACGCGAAGCTTGCCATCGCCGAGGGATCGGTGACGGCGAACGGCGCCTTCCCGCCGCCGGTATAGCCGAACACGAAAGAGGTTCCGGCCTTCGTCGCCGCCGTCAGCGCATCCACGACGCCGTTCAGAGAGAAAAGAACATCGCGCGCGACCGCGACTTTCAGCAGCAGCAGCGCCAGCGCGATCTGCAACGCAAGCCCGGCAAGCACCGTGCGCAGCGGAAATGCGCGGCGATTCTCCGAAAGCAGCCATGCGAGCGCCACGATTGCCGCAATTCCCAGCGCCGATTGCAGATGAACAAGCACGAACGCCCCCGATTCGAACCGGCAAACAGACTGTCACGATGCGAGGCGGAACTCGACCGACGCCCTTTCCGTTATACGAGCGCGAATCAGCAACCGCCGGTGGGACGCATATGGTTCGTCAACCGCGCCGCGCGCGCTGCGTAAAATTTGAACCGTCATCTGTTGATGAATATTCGCGAACGGCAGTTTGGGTTGAGGATGCCATCGCCTCTTCCTAGCCTTTCGCAACATCGACTCGCGATTCTCGATGGGAGTAACGCAATGGCGATCGACCCCGTGGTGCTTCTTTCGGAAGAGCTTCGCAGCGCCGAGAACACGCTCCATGCCGCCTGCCGCGACAATCCCGATGCCCTGCGCGGCAAGAGCGGCGAGGAAATTTGCGCGCTCACCGCGCGCATCCGGGAAATCTCCAGCGAGATCTTCGAAACCAAACCCACCAGCGCGCTGGGCGCGGGCATTCTGGTGAAGATGGCGGCAGAGCGCCTGCCGTTCTCGTACGGCGCTTACACCAAGCATTTTCACGAAATCGCGGAACGGCTGAGCGCGGGGCAGCGCGAGCTGGCCGACATCATCTGGCTGCGCGCCATGCGCACGGCGCTGGCCGGGGGATTGTGCGGGAAGGACGGCGTGCGCATCGCGCCCTTGCTGCGGCTGGCGATCGAAGGGGCGCGCCAGCCCATCGTGGTCTTCCGCGCCGTGACCTATGCGCGGGATAACGGCCACGCCGGCATGGATGCGGCGATCCATTAACCCGCCCGCTTTACGCATCTGCAAGATGGCACGGCGTGCCCGAACATGACAGCGTTGCCATGTTCGATTCGGACATGGGATGACCGCGAAAAGACCACCGGAGATCAAGGCGCTGGCTGGCGCGCGCGCGCTGGCGCCATTGCTGCTGGTGCTTTATCACTTCAGCGAAGGCCACCACTATCAGCATTTCCGTCTGTTCGACGTGTTCGTGACCAAGGGTTATCTCTGGGTCGAATTCTTCTTCGCGCTGTCCGGCTTCATCCTCACTTATGTCTATGGCGCGCGGACCGATCTGTGGCGCTGGAAGGGCTGGTCCACCTTCGTGAAGACGCGGCTGGCGCGGCTTTATCCGCTGCATCTCTTCATGCTGTTGTTCATTCTTTATCTGCTGGTACTGCTGCGCTGGCTGGCGGCGCGCGGAGGCTATGTCTCGATCTTCGACGTGCCCTATCACATCGCACTGGGCTTCTGGCCCTTCGTCGCCAACCTGTTTCTGGTGCAGGCGTGGAACCTGTTCGACCGGCTGACATGGAACGGCGTGTCGTGGTTCGTGAGCGTGGAGTTCTTTCTCTGCCTGACCTTCCCGCTTTATATCGCCATCGCGCGCGGCGGATGGTGGCGCGGCGCATTGCTGATCGCGGCGGGCGGATTGGGGTTGCTGGCGCTGGACCTCACCAACAAGCACGCGCTCGACATCACCTTCCACAACGGCATCCTGCGCGGCATGAGCGATTTCGCCATTGGTGTCGGTATGGCGAATATCTATCGCGCCATCCGCGCGCGCGACGGCGCGCCGTTGCCCGCATGGATGCATTCGGTCTTTCAGAGCCTCGCGGTGCTGGCCTTGTTGTGGGCGATCTATCATTCGGGCTGGTCGCATCAGTGGCGCGACATCTATGTCGTGCCGCCGATGATGCTGCTGATCTTCACGCTCTCCTTCGACCGCGGAATCTTCGCATGGGCGCTGGACACCAAGGCGCTGCAGAAGCTGGGCGAGTGGTCCTACGCGATCTATATCGGCCAGACGGCGTGGCTGCTGCTGATCCGCCATTTCGAGCAGCACTGGTACCCGCCGGACGATACGCTCGTCTTCGGCATCCGCTGGGCAGACTTCATCTGGACGCTGGAGCCGCTGGCGCTGGTGCTGGTCTGCACGGCGTGGGGCGCTCTTCTGTCACAGTTCATCGAGGAACCGGCCAATAAGGCCCTGCGCAAGCGGATCATGCCGGGGCGTAAAGCCGCCGCTGCTTGACCCCGCCGGGGCCATCCGCCATCAATCGCGCCGACAAAATATCAGCCCGCTGAAGGAGATTTCCCATGGCCATTCGCTATGACAACAAGGTCGTCATCGTCACCGGCGCGGGCGGCGGATTGGGCCGCTGTCATGCGCTGGAATTCGCCAAGCGCGGCGCGAAGGTCGTGGTGAACGACCTCGGCGGCGCGGTGGACGGCACGGGCGGCAATTCCGCTGCTGCCGAAGCGGTGGTGAAGGAGATCACCGACGCGGGCGGCACGGCCATCGCGAACGGGGCGTCCGTCACCGACGACGCGGGCGTGCAACACCTGATCCAGACGACGATGGACAAATGGGGCCGCATCGACGTGATCGTCGCGAACGCGGGCATCCTGCGCGACAAGAGCTTCTCCAAGATGGAGATCAAGGATTTCGAGGCGGTGGTTCAGGTTCACCTGATGGGCACGGTGAAGCCGGTGAAGGCCGCCTGGGAGATCATGAAGAAGCAGCAATATGGCCGCATCATCGTGACGACCTCCTCCACCGGCCTTTATGGCAATTTCGGCCAGACCAATTACGGCGCGGCGAAACTCAGCCTCGTCGGCTTCATGAACACGCTGAAGCTGGAAGGCGCGAAGGACAACATCAAGGTCAACGCGATCTGCCCCGTCGCCGGTACGCGCATGACCGAGAACCTGATGCCGCCGCAGATGCTCGAAGCCCTGAAGCCGGAATATGTGACCCCGGCCGTGGTGTTCCTCGCCAGCGAAGACGCGCCGACCGGCGTGATCATCTCCGCGGGCGCGGGGGGGTTCTCTTCGGCGGAGATCGTGGAATCGAGCGGCGTGAATCTCGGCCACGGCGCGACGGCGGACACGGTGGCGGAATACTGGTCGAAGATTTCCGACTTCACCGGCGCCAAGCACTTCACCATGGGCGGCGAGCACGGCGCGCACATCTTCGAGCGCATGAAGGACAAGCCCGTCGCGCCGTAATCAGGCGTCGACAAATTCCGTCGGCAAACCCAGCAGCCGTGCCTTTTCGGCAAGCGCGCGGTCGGCTGTGATGAGGGCCGCCTTCTGCCTGTGCGCCAAGGCCATGTAGAGGCAATCGTGCAGCGGGTGATGCAGCCGCACGGACAAGTCGAACGAGGCCGTCAGCATCATGTTGGCGGGAATGAGCGACAGGATGTCCGACGCGAGAAATTCGCGCCAGTTGCGGAAGGATTCATTGGCATCCGCCACCGAGATACGGCGTTGGCGCAGCAGCTTGGTTATGGCGGCCGCAACTTCGGTCGCAATGATGGACGGTGCGAGGAAATTGCTTAGCGGATCGGCGTCCTGCAACAGGCTCCGGTCAATCGACGACGCCGAAGCGTTGGGCACCATCAGCATCACGGCGATGCTGGCGTCTATCACCAGATCGGGCATCGCTTAACCGAGCCGCTCGCGTTCCTCGCGAATGATCTCGGTAAGGTCGGACATCATTCCATGCCGCTTCCTGATCTTCTCGCGCGTCTTGCGCAGGCGGTCCGACCAGTATTTGCGCTTGGCCATCACGTCTTCGGTCAGGAAGACGCGCAGTTCTTCTTCCAGGCTGCGGCCGGCGGCTTCAGCCTTGCGCTTGTGATGCGCGACCACATGGTCCGGCAGCTTGCGGATTTTCACGTCGGCCATGAGAGCCTCCAGTGACCCCAAACTAGCATTTTGGGGTCATGGGGTCAAATCGAGAGTTTGACCCCAACCGGGCCTCACAGCCCCAGGACGGCTTTCGCCATGATGTTGCGCTGGATTTCGTTCGAGCCCGCATAGATCGAGGCTTTGCGCAGGTTGAAATAATAGGGCGCGATGGGCGCGGCATAGTCCGGGCCGGGGCGTGGCTCGTTCGTCTTCGCCCAGGTGTCGCGCACGAAGAGCATGACGTAATAGCCCAGCGCCTCCACCGACAATTCGCTGATTGCCTGCTGCAGATCGGTGCCTTTGCATTTGAGCATGGAAGCTTCGGCGCCGGGGCGCTGGCCCGCGCTCATGGCGCTGAACATGCGCAGCTCGAAGAACTCCAGCGACGAAACCTCGATCTCCAGCGCGTCGAGCTTGGCGCGGAAGGCGGCATCGTCGATCAGCCGGTTGCCGCTCGCGTCGGTCTGCGACGCGATCTTTTTGATCTTGCCGATGGTGCGTTTCAACCCCGGCCCATAGGCGTTGCCGCGCTCGAAGGAGAGGAGATATTTGGCGTAGTCCCAACCCTTGTTCTCTTCGCCGATGCGGTTTTCCTTGGGCACTTTCACATCGGTGTAGAAGACTTGGTTGACTTCCTGCTGGCCCGGCATCGGCACGTCCAGCGTCACCAGCGGCTCGACCTTGATGCCCGGCGTCTTCATGTCCACCAGGATGAAGCTGATGCCTTCCTGCGCCTTCGCTTTCGGATTGGTGCGCACGAGGTTGAACATCCAGTCCGCGAACTGCGCATGGGTGGTCCATATCTTGGAGCCGTTGAGCAGATAGTGATCGCCCTTGTCCTCGCATTTCATCTGCAGCGAGGCGAGATCGGAGCCGGAGCCGGGCTCCGAATAGCCCTGACACCACCACACCTCCGACGCCAGGATCGGCGGCAGATGCTTCTTCTTCTGCTCGGGCGTGCCGAACGCCATGATGACCGGGCCGACCATCTTCAGCCCCATCGGCGAGACGGCGGGCGTTCCCGCCGCGCTCATCTCCAGATCGAAGATGTATTTCTGCGTCGCCGTCCAGCCAGGGCCGCCATATTCCTCGGCCCAGTTCGGCGCGGCCCATCCCTTGCGGTAGAGCGCGCGCTGCCACTTCACCATCGAGTCCTTGTCGAGATAGCCGTTCTTGGATTGCGCGCTCTTCGCCCGCAGATCCTCGTCATAAGCTTCGGCGATGAAGGCGCGAACCTCGTCGCGGAACGCGAGGTCTTCTTTCGAGAAGGACAGGTCCATCGCAGGCCTCAGATGGAATCGAAATACTGGATTTCGGGTTTGCCGCCCATGGTCGGGCCGATCTTGGGGCCGGCGGCGCGGAAGTGATCGGACTTGCCATGCGCTTCCAGCGCGGCCTGGTCGGCATAGATTTCCATGACGACATAGGTTTGCGGATCGGCCTTCGACTTGAAGACACGGTAGAGCTGGTTGCCCGGCTCGTTGGCCTTCACCTGCGCGGCGAGTTCGCCGAAAACCTTCTCGAAATCCGCATTCTTGCCTTCGGCGACCTTCAGGGTCGCGACCACGCCGACAGCCATTTTTCTCTCCGTTGAATATCCCGCGCGGGAGGCTAGACGCGGCCCCGAAGCCGCGCAACGCGAAAAGCTTTACGCTGCGGCGCGGGGCCTACTGGCCTTTGAAGTCCGGCTTGCGCTTGTCGAAGAATGCGGCCACCGCCTCGGCGTGATCGGCGGTGAGATGGGCGATGGATTGCATCGCCGCGGACATCTCCATGATCGTGTCGAAACTCACGCCCTGCCCTTCGCGCATCAGCTTCTTGGTCATGCGCAACACGTCCGGCGGCTGGCGGCAGACGCGGTCGGCCAGCGCGCGGGCCTCCGCCAGCAACTGATCGGCGGGAACCACTTTCGAGACCAGCCCCCATGCCAGCGCCGTCTGCGCGTCGATGGTGTCGCCGGTGAAGAACAATTCCGCCGCGCGCGCGTGCCCGATGGTGCGCGGCAGAATCCACGCACCGCCATCGCCCGGCACCAATCCCACTTTCAGGAAGGTGGCGCCGAAGATCGCGCCGTCCGCGGCGAGGCGCATGTCGGCAAGGCACGCGACATCGTTGCCGAGGCCGATGGCGGGGCCGTTCACCGCCGCGATCAGCGGCACTTCCAGATTCCACAGCGCTTTGACCATGCGGTGGATGCCGTTGCGATAGCGCTCGCGGATATGCACCGCCGCGCCCGCGAAGCTGCCGGATCGCTCGCGCATGGATTTCAGGTTGCCGCCCGCCGAAAACGCCTTGCCCGCGCCGGTCAAAATGGCACAGCGCACGTCACGGTCGGCATTGATACGCGCGCAGGTCTCGGCGAACAGATCGCCGTCGCCGTCTTCGCCCAGCGGATTGCGCGTATCCGGGCGATTGATCGTGAGCGTGACGATGGAGCCTGATTTTTCGAACAGCAGGGCGGACATCGCGATCTTTCCGAATAAAAGTTCCAGATGAAGGGTTTAGCACCCCGCAAGCCCCAAATCTAAAGCTTGCTTTAACGGCATTATGTCAGAGTCCGGCGGTAATTGTGCGGATTTCATCTCTTCATGCCCGCCGCGCCTTCCGACAACGGCCATATACCGAGTGCGCTGCGAAAAGCCGTGGCGGCGATCCCACAAGCATTCCGTAACGTCGGGCAGACGCTTTCGATATCGCTGAACCCCAGCGAAGAGACTGCGTGGCTCGCCGAAGCCCAGCACCGGCTGCAGCGCAACAGTTCCCGCTCGTCCATGATGACGATGCCCGTCGCGGGCCTTCTCGTCACGTTGGCGTTCCGGCCGTGGGTCAGCCTGGAATGGCGGATGGCGTGGTGGCTGCTGCTGACGCTTGTCTGTATGGGCGTTCATGTCGGAAGCCGCTGGATCGACCGGATGACCGCGCGCGACGCGGCGACCATTTCCCGAAAATCGAAATACGCGACGCTGTTTTCCTCGGCGTATTTCCTGACATGGTGCTCGATGAGCGTGTTCCTCTGGTCGCCGGGCGACCCGATGGATCACATGCTTCTGGTGCTGATCCTCGCCTGCTCGATGGCGGGCACCATCGTATTGTCGGCGGCGCATCCGCCCATCGCCGTGGCCGCGCTGCTCATTCACGCGATATTCCTCGTCGGCCCACCGGCGCTCGGCCATTCGGCGCTGGATGTGGAGCTGTCGCTTCTTTCGGCGATCTTCACCGTCCTTCTGATCGGCCAGTTGGCGGTGCAGACCAACGGCGTGAACCGCCTTCTCACACTGGAGCACGAGCGCGCGGGGCTGGTGCAGAATCTGCGCGCGGCCAAGCGCGAATCCGATATGGAACGCGGCCGCGCGGCGCAGGCCGGGCGCGCGAAATCGCAATTCCTCTCGCACATGAATCACGAATTGCGCACGCCGATGAACGCGATCCTGGGCTTCTCCGAGATTATCCAGGCCAAATCCTTCGGCTCGGACGTGGACAAATATGCCGAATATGCGGCGATCATCCACGAATCCGGCGAGCATCTGCTGTCTCTCATCGACGGCATGATTGACATGGCCAAGATCGACGCGGGCAAACTGTCGTTGCGCGAAGACAATGTCGACATGGCCTGGATCATCGCCGACGCGATGGCGCGCGAGGAGCAGACCGCGCGGCAGGCGCGCATCGCGCTGGTCAGCAAAGTGTCCCGCGGCCTGCCGCGCGTCTTCGCCGACGAACGCGGCTTGCGCCAGATCATCGCCAACCTTCTGTCGAACGCGCTGAAATTCACGCAAGCCGAAGGCAGCGTGACCCTTTTTGCCCGCGTCGAAGAAGACGGCGGCATGGCCTTCGGTGTCGCCGACACCGGCATCGGCATCGCGAACGAAGACAAGGACAAGGTCTTCGAGCGCTTCGGCCACGGCCGCCATGACGTGACCGAGGACCTGAAAGGCACCGGACTCGGGCTTGCGATCGTCAAAGGCTTCGCGGAAGCCCATGACGGCAGCGTCGAACTCGAAAGCGCGCTGGGCAGCGGCACCTGCGTGACCGTTACCCTGCCCAAGGATCGCGTGCTGGCGCCGGAGAACCGGCGGCTCGCCGGTTAGCCCAGTTCCGCGTAACGCTTCAGGTGGTGATCGACATTGCCGTAGAGCGTGTCGAGCATGGTCAGCCGCTTGAAATAATGGCCGACGTTCAGCTCGTCCGTCATGCCCATGCCGCCGTGGATCTGAACGGCCTGCTGGCCGACGAAACGGCCCGCCTTGCCGATCTGCACCTTCGCGGCCGAAGCGGCCTTCTTGCGCTCCACCTCGCCTTCACCCAGCTTCAGCGTCACCATGTAAGTGATGGACGCGGACTGCTCGGTGTTCATGAACATGTCCACCATGCGGTGCTGCAGCACCTGGAACTTGCCGATCGGCACGCCGAACTGCTTGCGGGTCTTGGAATATTCGACGGTGGCGTTCACCAGCACCCGCATCGCGCCCACGGCCTCGGAGGCGTGCGCGGCGATGGCTTCGTCCGTTACCTGCTCGATCAGCTTGAGGCCATCGTCCGCCGTGCCGATCAGCGTGGCGGGCGTGTTCTCGAAGGCGATCTCGGAGGCATGCAGGCCGTCCACGGTCGGATAGTCGCGCGTGGTGATGCCTTTGGCTTTCTTGTCCACGACGAACACGCTGACGCCCTTGGCGTCGCGCTGTCCGCCCGCGGTGCGCGCGGTGACGATCAGCGCATCGGCCCACGGCGCGCCGAGCACCACGGCCTTTGAACCGCTGATCGTGTAGCCGCTGCCGTCCTTCTTCGCGGTGGTCTTCAGATCCGCGAAGTTGAAACGGCCCTGCGGCTCGGCGAAGGCGAAAGCGATCACGGTTTCGCCCGCCGCGATCTTGTTCAGCCATTCTTCCTTCTGCGCATCGCTGCCGCCGTGGTTGAAGAAGCCGCCGCCGACCACCACCGTCGAGACATAAGGCTCGACGACCAGTGCCTTGCCGAATTCCTCCATCACCACCATCACGTCCACCGGGCCGCCGCCAAGGCCGCCATAGGCTTCGGGCAGCGGCGCGGCCATCAGGCCCAGCTCGGCGAACTGCTTCCAGTCCTTCTGGCTCCAGCCCGGCTCGGTGCGCGAGATCTTCTTGAAATGCTCGAAGGTATAATTGTCGGCCAGATATTTCTGGACCGAATTGCGCAGGAGCGTCTGCTCCTCGGTGAACGAGAAATCCATATCCGTTTCTTCCCTAATCACCTCCCCCTTGTGGGGAGGTCGACAAAATCATGAGCCTTGGCGAATGATTTTTCGGGTGGGGGGATTGCAGGCGTCCCCCCACCCGGATCGCTTCGCTCTCCGACCTCCCCACAAGGGGGAGGTGATTCACAAACCCAGCACCGCCTTTGCAATGATGCCGCGCTGGATTTCGTTCGATCCGCCATAGATCGAAGCCTTGCGCATGTTGAAGTAATTGCCCGCCGCGGCTTCCGCGTAGTCCGGCCCCGGCACATATTCGTTCTCGCCGAAGAAGCGATCATAGGGATAGGCGTAATAGCCCACCGCTTCGACCACCAGTTCGGTGAGACGCTGCTGGATCTCGGTGCCCTTGATCTTGAGGATCGAGCTTTCCGGCCCCGCCATCTGGCCCTTGGACTCCTGCGCCAGCGTGCGCAGCTCGGTATATTCCAGCGCCGAAAGCTCCACCTCGGTTTCCGCGATCTTGCGCGAGAACTCGTCCGTGGCGATCAGCGGCTTGCCGTCGGTGGTTTCGGCGCGCGCGATTTCCTTCAGCCGCTCGATGGCCTTCTTGGAGCGCGCCACGCCCGCGATGCCGGAACGCTCGTTGACGAGCAGGAATTTGGCGTAGGTCCAGCCCTTGTTCTCCTCGCCGACGCGGTTCTCCACCGGCACCTTCACATTGTCGAAGAAGACTTCGTTCACCTCATGCGCGCCATCCAGCACGATGATCGGCTTCACGGTGATGCCGGGCGTCTTCATGTCGCTCAGAAGGAAGGTGATGCCTTCCTGCTGCTTCACGTCCGGGTTGGTGCGGACGAGGCAGAAGATCCAGTCGGCATATTGCGCCAACGTGGTCCAGGTCTTCTGACCATTGACGATGTAGTGATCGCCCTCGCGCACCGCGCGCGTCTTGAGCGAGGCAAGATCGGACCCGGCGCCCGGCTCCGAATAGCCCTGGCACCACCAGTCCTCGCCGGAGAGGATGCGCGGCAGGAATTTCTTTTTCTGTTCTTCGTTGCCATAGGTGAAGATCACCGGGCCGACCATGGAAAGGCCGAAGGGCAATAGCGCGGGCGCTTCGGCGCGCGCGGATTCCTCGTTGTAGATGTAACGCTGCGTCACGTTCCAGCCGGTGCCGCCATATTGCGTGGGCCAGTGCGGCGCGACCCAGCCTTTCTTGGCGAGAATGCGATGCCAGCCAAGGAAATCCTCCTTGGTTTCGAATTCGCGGCGCGAGGTCTTGCCCAGCTTGGGCAGGTTCTCGGCGAGGAAGCTCTGCACTTCCTTGCGGAATGCCTCTTCTTCCGGCGTGAATGTGACGTCCATGCAGATACCCCGACAAATTGTCAGGCGGCATCATAGGGATGCGGGCGGATGGAGCAAGCGCGTCATTTTGTGTCCGCCGGGCCGCTATTTCGCGTCGTGGAAGATAATGCCCAGCGTGTGCCGACGGCCCCTGTGCAGGCGGCTGACGCCGTGGCGCATCTTCGCGCGATAGGTCCCGCGCGTGCCATGGACCGGCCGGTCGTTCACCGCGAAGACCACGGCATCGCCCTGCCGCAACGGAACGACCTCGACCCGGCTTTGCCGGCGGGGCCGCTGTTCGGTGAGCACGAATTCGCCGCCCGCAAAGTCGCGCCCCGGCTCCGACAACAGAAACGCCGCCTGCAAGGGAAAGACATGCGCGCCATAGAGATCCTGATGCAGGCAGTTGTAATCGTCTGCCGCGTAACGCAGCAGCAGCGGCGTGGGCCGCGTCTGTCCCGCGTCATGGCAGCGCTTGAGGAATGCGGCGTGCGCCGGGGGATAACGCAGGTCGCTCCTGATCTTCTCCATCCAGTCATTCGCGATCGCCGCCAGCGGCGGATACAGCGCCGTGCGCAATTCCTTCACCAGCGGCGGAAGCGGATAGGAGAAATATTTGTATTCGCCTTTGCCGTACCCATGCCGCGCCATCACAACGCGGGCGCGGAAATGGGAGTCGTCATCATAGAGCTTTGTGAGCGCTGCGCATTGCGAGGCCGTTAGCATTCCCGAAATGACTGCGAAGCCAGCCAGGTCAATATCCGACTTAATTGTCTCCCAATTCAAATTCCATCTCCGTCATGGCCGGGCTTGTCCCGGCCACCCATGAACACCCATGCCGCACGGAGATCATGGGTCGCCGGGACAAGCCCGGCGATGACGATTATGGACGGAGGGTTGAGCGCGCAATCCCGTTTCTTGCGCAAATACGGCAACAAAAAACGGAACGCCGGATGTCTCCGGCGCTCCGCTTCTCAACTTGAGATTGGCTTAGTGCTTCGCCGCGTCGCGGATGGCGTCTTTGGCGCCGCCCACCGCGTTCTGCACTTTGCCTTTCGCCTTATCCATCTTGCCTTCGGTTTCGAGCTTGGCGTCGCCGGTGATCTTGCCGGCGGCTTCCTTTATCGCGCCCTTGGCCTGGTTGGCGGAACCTTCGATGCGATCCTTGTCCATGATTTTTCCCTTTGTGGAATGACAAGGACAAAACGTGCCGGAACGAAGGCGGTTCCTCGGCTTAGTTCGGTTGCGGCACGATACGGATATAGGGCTTCGGTTCCTTCCAGCCTTTCGGATAAAGCTTCCTGGCGTCGTCGTTCGACACCGAACCGGCGATGATGACCTCTCCGCCCTGCTTCCAGTTCACCGGCGTGGAGACCTTGTGCCTGGCGGTAAGTTGCAGCGCATCGAGCACGCGCAGCACCTCGTCGAAATTGCGGCCCACGCTCATCGGATAGACGAGGATCAGCTTGATCTTCTTGTCCGGCCCGATGATGAACACGTTGCGCACGGTCTGGTTGTCGTTCGCGGTGCGCTTGGCCGGATCGCCGGAGGCTTCCGCCGGCAACATGCCATACGCTTTCGACACCTTGTATTGATCGTCGCCGATCATCGGATAGGTGACTTTCGCGCCTTGCGTTTCCTCGATGTCCTTCGCCCAGCCGGAATGCTGGTTCACCGGATCGACGGAAAGCCCGATGATCTTGGTGTTGCGCTTGTCGAACTCCGGCTGGAGCTTGGCCATGTAACCCAGTTCCGTGGTGCAGACCGGCGTGAAATCCTTCGGATGCGAGAACAGGATCGCCCAGTGATCGCCGATCCAGTCGTGAAACCTGATCTTGCCCTGCGTCGTCTCGGCTTCGAAATCGGGGGCGGTGTCGCCAATCTTCAGTGTCATCGGATGCTCCATGAAAAAGGGGGACCCGATTATGCGGCTGCGTTCCGCGCGCGTCTATTCCAGACTTAGCTGTGTGAATTCAGCGCGAGCCTTGCAGGCGTTGCGATATAGAGGTGCGGCAACATGCGCTTCAGATTTTCGATCTTCGGAAGATCGTTATAGACGATGTAAGGATAATCCGGGTTCTTGAGGAGGAAATCCTGATGGTAGGCCTCCGCAGGGTAGAAACCCTTGAACGCATCCACGCGGGTGACAACCGGCTCGCCGTAGAAGCGCAAGGCGTTGAGTTGCGCGACATAGGCTTTCGCCACGCGCGCCTGATCGGGCGTGACGGTCCAGATCTCGCCGCGATATTGCGTGCCCTCGTCCGGCCCCTGCCGGTTGAGTTGCGTCGGATCGGTGGCGACGGAGAAATAGACACGCAGCAGGTCGGCGAACGTCACCTGCTTCGGATCGTATTTGATCTGCACACTCTCGGCATGGCCGGTCGTTCCGCTGCTCACCATGTCGTAATGCGCGGTGCCGGCGGCGCCGCCGGCATAACCGGCCACAACCTGTTTCACGCCTTTCACATGCTCGAACACGCCCTGCAAGCCCCAGAAACAGCCGCCGGACAGAACCGCCGTCTGGATTCCGCTGGCGGGCGCATCGGTTGTCGTCGCGACGGGAACGACACGCGGCGTCTCGTCCGCATTGGCGCCGCAGGCGGCCGCCATCACGGCAACTGCGGCGGCCGCAAGAAGAACGCGAAGATGTTTCATGGCGTAGTTTCCTTTCAGACGGCGGCGCGCGGCACGAAGCGCAGCGCCGCGGAGTTCATGCAGTAGCGAAGGCCGGTCGGCTTGGGGCCGTCATCGAAGACATGGCCCAGATGCGCGTCGCAGCGTGTGCAGGAAATGGCGATGCGCGCCATGATCCACGATTTGTCGCTTGTCTCGCGCACATTCCATTTCGAGATCGGCGCATAGAAACTCGGCCAGCCCGTGCCGGACTCGAATTTGGTGCGGGAGTCGTAAAGCGCGGTATCGCAGCAGATGCAGCGATAAAGCCCGTCGCCATGCGTCTCGGCATATCTGCCGGTGAAGGGGCGCTCGGTATCGGCATGGCGCGTCACCTGATAGGCCAGCGGCTCGTCGCTCTTCAGTTGCGCCTGCCACTGCGCGTCGCTCTTCACGATCTTGGGCACGGTCACGACGCCGGTGCTTTTTCCGGCGGCATTGAAAGTCTCGATCTTCACCATCGCCGGAGCACCGAACGCACGGCTGGAATGCAGCGTCGCGAGCGCACCCGCGATGGCGCCGGCGGATGCCGCGGCCAAAAGAAAACCGCGGCGGCTGGAGAGGGCGGCGGCGTGGGTCATGGTCGGCTCCCGGCTGTTCGAATGCTTTTCGCTGCATCCTGCCGGTTTGTTACGCGGGCGCCGCCGCCCAGGTTCACTTGCGGGCAATCGCCTCGTGATGGCGGATAACCTCCGACACGATGAAATTCAGGAATTTCTCGGCGAAATCCGGGTCCAGCCGCGCATCCTGCGCGAGCGCGCGCAGCCGGGCGATCTGCTGGGCTTCCCGCCCCGGATCGGCGGGCGGCAGGCCGTGCTCCGCCTTATAGACTCCCACCGCCTGCGTGCAGCGGAAGCGCTCGGCCAGAATATGGATCAGCGCCGCGTCGATGTTGTCGATGGAGGCGCGCAGCCGCGCCAGTTCCGGATGGGCCTTCGTGTCTGCCGTCTTGCTCAATGTCCACCATGCGCCTTGATGATTGCCTCAATCTGCGCGCGCGTCAGATAGCCGTAGCCGCCCGCCGGGTGCGCCGATTGCGCCTGCAGCATATTGATCTTCATGCCGTTGACCATCATGTCGCCGGGTTTCATGCCCGCCGGGCATGGACCGACCCATTTGGCGTCCTGCACGATATGGCTGTCGCCGTGGCCCTCGATCGGCGGTGCGAAATGTGAGCGCATGTCCATGTGATAGGCGCCATTGCCGGCGAAGGTCATCACGATATGGTTCGTCTGCGTGCCGCCGTTCATGTGGCAGACGGAATCCACCGTGCGCGTGCTGCCGATGCCCGACACCTTCATCTGCGTGCATTTCGCGTCCCGGGACGCCATCCCGAGATTCATCAGCCTGGCGTCGGTGGCGGCGTCGATGCACATCGTGTTGGTGCGCGCGGGCAGCTTCATGCTTTCCATGGTGACGGTCACGTCCCACAGGCCCGCGCGGCGGGCCGGAAAATCGGATGCTTGAACCGATGCCGCCGCGCTCCCGCAAATGACAGCCGCCGCGATGGCAAATCCAGTGCGCATGACGATCCCTCCCAAGGAGCGCAAACACTAGCCGAGGCCGGGCCGCGCCAAAAGCCGCGCCGGTCACAACGGACGGTCGCCAGTGCGGGCGCGATCCACTAGCATGGGCGAAACCGGGGGGCGGAGCGGATGGATTATTCGGCGGCGCTGAAAGATTATCAGAAGTTCGCATTCCACGACGGCCGCTGGACGCGCGAGGTCTATCGCCGGGGCAGCGGCCCGGCCGTCATCATCATTCACGAGATTCCGGGCCTTCATCCGCTGGTGGTCCGGTTTGCGGATCACGTCGCCGAAGCGGGGATGACGGTGTTCCTGCCCAGCCTCTTCGGCACGCCGGGCAAGCCGGTGAGCGTCGGCTACGCGCTGGGACAGATGGCGAAGAACATCTGCATCGCGCGCGAGTTCGACGTTTGGGCGAACGACCGGTCGAGCCCGATCGTGGACTGGCTGCGCGCCCTGGCCCGCAAGGTTCACGGCGAATGCGGCGGCAAGGGCGTCGGCGCCGTGGGCATGTGCTTCACCGGCGGCTATGCGCTGGCGATGATGACGGAGCCCTCGGTGGTGGCGCCGGTGCTTTCGCAACCGTCCAATCCCATCTTCGGCAAGGAGAAGGCGCGCAAGATCGACGCTTCGCCGGCGGAAATCCGCTGCGCGAAGGATCGCTTCGAAAAGGAAGATCTCTCGATGATCGGCTTGCGCTTCTTCGGCGACAGCTTCGTGCCGGACGGGCGCTTCGAGATGCTGAAGCAGGAATTCGGCAAGCGCTTCGAGGCCATCGAACTCGATCCGAAAGATGCGCAGCCGGGCCCCGGCCAGGCGCATTCGGTGCTGACCATCGGGCTGAAAGACAAAGCCGGCGAGCCGACCAAGCTGGCCGAAGAACGGGTCATCGAGTTCTTCAAGCAACGCACGGGCGCGTGAGGGACGCATGAGACATCCGCTGTCGCCGATGCTCGCCGCCGCGGCGGCGCTCACGCTCACCGCCTGCGGTCAGGGCCATCCGCCGCCGAAATCCAACTTCGGCAGCAATCCGACATTGCCCGCGCCCGCGCCGCAAACGATCCCGACAATGCGCGTCAACTCGGTCGCACCATGGCCCGCGGGCGCGGCGCCGAAAGCGCCCGCAGGCTTCATCGTCACGCGCTTTGCGGAGAACCTGAAGCATCCGCGCTGGATCTATGTGTTGCCGAACGGCGATGTTCTCGTCGCCGAAGCCGCGCCGCCGCCGCCGAAGATGAACTCCATCGAAGGCATCGTGGAGCACTGGCTCGACAAGAAGAACGGCTCCGCGCCGCAGAGCGCCAACGAGATCACCCTGTTGCGCGACACCAATGGCGACGGCAAGCCGGATGTCCGCACGGTCTTCCTGAAGGGCCTGAACCAGAATTTCGGGATGCTGCTGCTGAACGGCTGGTTCTATGTCGCCAACACCGATGGCGTGGTGCGCTATCCCTACAAGGACGGGGAAACACAGATCGCGGAGAAGGGACAGAAGATCCTCGATCTTCCGGTCGGCCATCACTGGACGCGCAACCTGATCGCCAGCGAGGACGGCAAGAAGATCTATGTGACCGTCGGCTCCGGCAGCAACATCGCCGACAAAGGCATGGCAATCGAAAAACGCCGCGCCGACATTCTGCAGATCAACCCCGACGGCTCCGGCGAGACCATCTATGCCAGCGGCCTGCGCAATCCGAACGGCATGGGCTGGAACCCCGTCACGCACAAGCTCTGGGTGGCGGTGAACGAGCGCGACCAGCTTGGCGACGATCTGGTGCCCGATTACATCACCAGCGTGACGCCCGGCGCGTTCTATGGCTGGCCGTGGTCCTATTGGGGCAAGCATGTGGATGCCCGCGTGCAGCCGCAGAACCCGGCCATGGTGGCCAAGGCCATCGCGCCCGACTACGCGATGGGCGCACACACCGCCTCCCTCGGCTTCACCTTCTACACCGCCAGCGCGTTCCCGGCGCACTACCGGGGCGGGGCGTTCGTGGGGGAGCACGGTTCGTGGAACCGCGCGCAGATGACGGGATATAAAGTGGCGTTCGTGCCGTTTGCGGACGGAAAGCCGGCTGGCCTGCCGGAGGATTTCCTCACCGGCTTCCTGAAGGGCGGCGGCAGCGATGCGGCCTATGGCCGGCCGGTCGGCGTGGCGGTGGCCAGGGATGGCGCGCTTCTGGTGGCGGACGATGTCGGCAACATCGTGTGGCGCGTCGCCGCAAAGCCGTAATGCCACCCAAACGGGACATGGCGCGTTCCACAGGCGGATATCCAGGGAGATCGACATGAAACGCACAGGCTCCGCCGTATGGGACGGCGATCTTCGCAACGGCAAAGGCAAGGTTTCGACCGAAAGCGGCGCGCTCTCCGCCCTGCCCTATGGCTTCAACACGCGCTTCGGCGACGCGAAGGGCACGAATCCCGAAGAGCTGATCGGCGCCGCGCATGCCGCCTGCTTCTCGATGGCGCTGTCGAACGAACTGGCGAAGGCCGGAATCGCCAACCCGCATATCGAAACGGCGGCGGCGGTGGAGATTCAGCAGCAGGACGGCGGCTTCACCATCACCGCTTCGCATCTCACCGTGAAGATCGAGGCCAAGGGCGCCGACAAGGCGGCAGTCCAGAAAGCGGCGGACACGGCGGAGAAGAACTGCCCGGTGTCGAAGCTGCTGAAGGCGGACATCTCAATGGACACCACCATCGCGGTGTAGCCCCGAGAGCGTCTGCTTTTCGACAAGCGCCAAAAGCGTCTCGCCCAGAATCTCCGGCCGCCCTTGCAACAGCGGCGCATCGCCGCCGCGCGCGATCAGGCCGCGGCGCAATTCCAGCCGCTCGTCATGGTTGTCGATCAGGCGCGCGGCGGCGGCGACATAGTCGTCATCGGTTTTCGCCACCAGCCAATCCGGCAATCCCAGCCGCGCAAAGATGTTGCCGTCGATTGCTTCATGCACCTGCGGCCCGGTGCGGCAGATGCCGACAAGACCGGCCAGCGCCATGTCTGCATTGCCGTTCATGTTTCCATAGGGGAACGGATTGAGGAACATGTCGCAGGAGGCGACGACCTCCATATAGGGCGCATAAGGCTGATGGCGGTGCACATTCGCGTCCGGCAGATAATTCTGCACGAAGCGGCGCACCTGCTCATGCGTGAGGCCGTTGGCGAAGCCGGTGAGGAATTCGAACTGCACCGGCGTCTTCGCGGCATGCCCGATCTTCACGCAGGCTTGCAGGAAGCGCGGGTTGAGCTTCATCGTCGTGGCCGCGATGGCGACGCGCACGATTTGCGGCCGTTCGCGCAGCCGCGGCTTGAACGGCACGGCGTCGGCCGAGCGCACATGCGGCATCGCATCCTTGGGCAGAAGCAGAAGCTTCTCGCTGTAGGTGGCCGGATCGCCCGCGATGTCCTCTTCCACCGCGAAGTAGTCGATGAAAGGCGACATGCTGCTGGCGCCATGGCCCAGCGCCGTCACCTGAATCGGCGCAAGGCGCATATTGGCCAGATAGATCATGGGCTGAAACATGCCGATCGAGGGATAGAAGACGATCGCGGGCTTGCGCTTCGCCGCTTCCGCGCGCACCGTTTCGAGCGCGGGGCGGATGTCGTTGCCCAGCGGCACAAACTCATCGAACACCGCGCGGCCATCATCGTCCATCTGCGCGGCGCCGCCCAGCGCCACAACATGGAATTTCTCGCGCAACGCCCGAAGGCTGGCGGAATGCGTGCGATAGATGGAATGCTTCGACGTGAACCATTCCAGCACCACCATCAGCACGGGCTTGCCGTTCTGCGTGCCGTACGGCCCCGACACATCGAGATCGGCGAAACCTTCCCGCACGATCTTCTTGCGCACCAGTTTGTTGATCGCGCGCTTGATCTCGTGCTTGTCCGGCCGGTCGGCATAGCTGCAATTCATGAAGACGTCGTGCAGGATGGCGAGCGGAAGCTCGTCGAGGTCCGGCACCTCATCCAATTTCGCCGGAAGCCAGCCGAGCAGCGCCTCGCGCTTGCCGTGCGCGGCGCCGGTGCCCAGAAACCGCGGCGCGAGAAGCGAAAAGAAAAGCGCCGCCGCGAGCTTGCGATTGTAGTTCCACAGCGCCTGCACATCGGCGGGGATGTCGGAATCCGGCGAATAGAGAAGGCAGAACTTCACGAAGCTCGCCTCGCTCAACTCCAGCGCGGCGCCCGGCCCGCGCACATTCATGGAGCGCAGGATATGATCGGCATTGCCGAAGGGGCTGGCCGCGAACAGCGTGGTGATCCAGCGCTGCCAGGAAATCATCTGGTTGAAACCGCGCGGCGTCAGGAAGAACTCCGGATCGGAGAACAGGCTGGACAGCGCCGAGGTGATACGCGCCAGCAAGGCGCCGTTGCGCTGCGCCGGCATGACCGATCCGAGATCGGCCTTGATGCCCTGCAGCGCGCCATACTGCACTTCGAGCGTTGCGAGCAGCTTGACGAATTCCCGCGCCGCCTCTTCCCGCTTGCGCGCGTAGCAGAGGTATTCGAACGTCTCCAACGAGAAGGGTGTGCCGGCGTCTGCCATCGCGGTTCCGGATATGGGGTCCGGCCGCAGCCTATAGCCGATTATCCCCGCGCTGTCCCGCGGCCGCCGCACGAAATCGGGTTAAGGTTTCCTGCAGCGGGAAAGCGCAGCTGGCGCCTGAGTTCTTGTACGGGACAAGGTGCATACGAGGAAATGTTCGATCAATCGCCGACGAAAATCGCAGACGCGCTGACGCTCCGCGACTATGGGCAAAGAACATTGTGTGCCGCTCGGCGAGCGGGCGCAGGTGATCGTCGATGAAAGAGGCACATTGAGAGCGATGTGACATTGAAGCGGCACGCGCCGAATTGCGGGCGAGCGCGCAAGACTTGCCAAGAAATGCATCTTCAAAAGAGGAAACAGCCCAAATTTGCGACGGGCTGGTGGTGGACGCATTCTAACGCGAGGCGGTCTTTGTCAATAACAAGGAAGAATACAGGGAAAATCGCAATATCGCGCGGGAAAAGTCGGTATGCTTTCGCAGAAAGCCCGTAAAATGAGCAGAACTCTCACAAACGCCCCATTGCGCTAACAGGTAATATCTATTCGCATAACAGGGAAGAAGGAAGCCCAAAGCAGGGAACCCTAGCCGGCCGGGAAGTATTCCGCGATGCAGAGATCTCGACCAACGGAGAGCGCGACCATTCGTCATTCCGACCAATGTGAATCCGCTCGCACAAATAGGAAGCCGAGGGCCATATCCGCGTGCCCCAACAGCTGAAACCTCGCCTCATTTTGCGGACCACCGCGTGCTGCCTTTGCAAGGCATCCTGCGAGATATATAGTCTAATTATTCTCTCCGGAAACGTCGTAGGCAATGCGTAGAATTGCGGGGCCAGTGGCTGCTTTTTGCGTTGCGGAGGCGTTTTTCAGGTGGATGTTCACGCCGTCAGCTTCGACCGTGACGCGATTGCCCCTGCAGTCGCGCGCAGCGTAAAGAAGAACGGTCTGCGGACCGAGCGCACCAACCGGCTGACGATGCACGGGCTGCTTTGGCAACGCCGCAAAATAATGGGAGAGACGCTGGGCAGCGATCATGATTGCCGCTCGTTGGTAGATGTTGGCATTGCCCGGATATGCCCACTCGACATTGATGGCGACCAGTTTTCCGCGCGCATCGTCGAAGATGTAAGAGATCGCGGCCGGACATGGGCCCGGATCGACACGCGGCAAGCCCACGGCCAGAATCTTCGTATGCTGTTTGCGGTTCACCAGGCTTTGGACGGCGCCGCCCGTAATTCCAAAATCCTTGGCGATGGCTTTGCGGACTTCGCCCTGCGACATGCCGAAGGCCGCACTTCGGAACCCCAAGATCTCGGCGGCGTTCGCGTTCGATGCAAAGTCGCCTGATTTGATATAGGAGCGATCCTGCATGCCCTGTTCGATAAGAATGCACAGAGCCGCAGGACCTTTGGCGTGGGGCGATCGGTGGATAACGCCATCTTCACCGGTGTAAGCATAATTTATTCCGACAAGGCTGACCTGAACACCGTTTCCGAAATCATCGCGCCCCGAAAAGACGAGAAGATTGTTGGGCCCGAACGGATTGCCGATGTCCACATTGAACAGAGGCCAGGGCCGGCCTTTCAATCCCGCCGTTACATACGCGGCGCGATCGATAAGCGCGCGCCGCTGTGCATCGGAAGGTTTCTCCACGATTTGCTCCAGATTCACTGCTCTGAGGCGATTGTCGCGGAAAACGAAGATAACTCGCGCTGGCCCGATCTCTGGAGCGACGACGTCATCGGCGTAAATGGCGGTAAAGCCCGGTTCGACGGTGGTTGGCGAGAGGGCCGCGCCGATACCGGCGCCAAAGAGCTTGCTCGCAGCTGCCCGCACCTCTGCCGGGCTCATGTCAAAGTGTATCGACCGATAGCCCAGGATCGCGAAAGGCTTCGTGGTGACGACAAATTTCGTGGGCTGCCCAGTAGCGCTCAAGCCCACAAACTTCGGCCGCGTTGGGGACGCGGCCGATTGGGTCCCGGCGCCCGCCCTGCCTGTCAGCGACAGCAGGGTTTTGGTGGTGACGGCGGATGCCGTCGCAACCAAAGGAGTCGCACATGAAACTTTCCGATACACATCTGATCCTGCTCTCGAAGGCCGCCAAGCGCGATGACCGCGCGGTGCAACTGTCCGCCAATATCGGTGCAGCAGCAGCCGAAAAACTCGTCTCGAAGCTCGCCGGTGCCGGACTTAT
>JAFECN010000311.1 GCA_018242145.1 Pseudomonadota bacterium | reverse complement strand
CGTTCGCCGCGCCGCCGAAGTCGTAGTTCATGTTGTAGGCCCAGTCGCCGAACAGCGTGCCGCGAATGCCGATCTGCGCGCGGCGGATATTGCTGCCGCTGGAAAGATCGGGCCCATTCGCCGCCGGAAGCGCCGCCGCCTTCGCCGACTGCATGTAATAGGCCGCATCGAACTGGCCGAGCGCGCGGATGGCGAGCGTGGTGCGCCCGTCGCGCGAGGAAATGACGGGCCGTCCGTTCTTGTAGCTCCACACCGAGTCCGATTGCTTGTGCAGTTCTTCGCCCTGCGCATCCACCTTGCGCTCCAGATCGCCCAGCCGGACCTGTTGCTGCTGCACCTGTTCTTCCACCGGCGCTGGCGCGGGTTCCGCAGAAGACTGCGCCGCCGCGGTTTCCACGCGCACGCCTTTCTTCTTCAGCGTGCTGCGCAAGGATCGGATCTCGGCGTTCTGTGTTTCGATCTGGTGCTGCTGCGCCTCGATCATCTTCTGCATCGCATCGAGGCGTTTCTCGATGGCCGCATCGTCGGCATAGGCCGGTGCGCACAAGGCGGCCAGCGCCGCCGTGCCATACAGCAATCCACGCAGTCTCATGACATCCCCCTCAACCGAAATCTCTGTGTTTGGTGTTGGACCGGCGGCCTAGCGGCCAACGACGATGAAGCCGTCTTTCTGGAACACGGCCTTTGCCGCCGGGCTCTCCAGATATGTCTCGAAATCCGCCGCGGCGGCCTTGGCATCTTTCGTCAGCGCGACGGGATAAAGGATCGGCTTGTGACTGTTGTCGGGAAACACGCCGACCACATGCACCTGCGGCTCGATCTTCGCATCGGTGTTGTAAACGATGCCGAGCGTGGTTTCACCGCGCGCCACATAGGCCAGCGCCGCGCGCACATTCTCCGCGATCGCCAGCTTGTCCTTCACGCCGTCCCACATGCCAAGATTGGTCAGCGCTGTTTTTCCGTATTTGCCGGCGGGCACCGAGGCCGGATCGGCGATGGCGAGGCGGCTGTTGCCCAGCGCACCGGCCAGATCGAAATGCGGCGCGATTTTCACTTTCACCTTCAGGCCGGACGGCGCGATCAGCACCAGATGATTGCCGAGCAGCGTCTTGCGCGTGCCGGGCTTCAGCAACGCTTTCTTGTCGAGATAATCCATCCAGTCCAGATCGGCGGAGAGGAACATGTCCGCGCCCGCGCTGGATTCGATCTGCCGCGCCAATGTCGAAGAGGCCGCGAAGGAGAAGACGACATGGTTGCCGGTCTTGGCCTCATAGGCCTTGCCGATCTCATTCAGTGCATCGGTGAGCGAGGCGGCGGCGAAGACGGTGATGTCCGCCGCTGTGGCCGGAACGGCGAACAGGGCCGCGAAAAGAAATGCCAGTGCGAAACGAAGCCGCATGATACCGCCCTCCCGGTAGCGTGATATTCCACCATATATCACGATGGGCGCGGGTTGCCAGTGGACAGGAGCGGGGGCGCTATGGGCTGGCGGCGATCTCGGCTTCGCAATCCTGGCGCAGGCTTTCGAGTTCCTGTTCGGATTTGTTTTCCACGCCGACCAGATCGTTGCGCGCTTCTTTGGTCACGCGGATCAATTCGTCCAGCTTGGCCTGCAGTGCCGCGCCGTCGCGGTTCTGGGTGTTCTGGATCAGGAACACCATCAGGAAGGTGACGATGGTGGTGCCGGTGTTGATGACGAGCTGCCAGGTGTCAGAATAGTGAAACACCGGGCCCGCCACCGCCCAGACGACGACGATCAGAAAACACAGCCCGAAGGTGAAAGGTTTGCCCGCCGCATGCGCGGTCGCGTTCGCGACGCGCGCGAAGAAGGAAAGTTGGTCGGTGTCGCGGGCATGCTGGGTGGTGCCGAGTCCGGCGCCGCTTTGGGCCGCGTCCCGGGCCGGCGCCGCCGTCACGCCGCTCTCCGCCCCGCCACCACAAGGCCCGCGCCCGCGATCAGCAGCACGATGCTGCCGATGGTGGGAATGGAGATATGATGCTCTTCCTGCGAATTGACCTGCAGTGGTCCCGCTTTCAGCACCGGCTTGGTCTCGGTGTAGCTGAAATGGCCGATGACGAGACCGGCAATCCCCAGAACGATCAGAACCACGCCCAGAATGGCGATTTTGCCCATGACGAATGCTCCCCAAAGATGTTTGGCGCTTTCCTCAACGGCTTAAGGGAACCCAGGTTCCTTGCGGGGACGCAGCTATCCCGCCCGGCGCGCGATCAGCCAGTCGGTGACGATCGTGCTGAAATCCACAAACGGAATGGCTTTAGGATCGAATCCGGCTTTGCGGGCGATCTTGGGCTTGTCTTTCAGAAAGCGCCGATAGGACGCCACAACAAGCCCGGCACCGGCGATCTTGCGCCGCGAAACATTCGCCAGCCAGTCGCGTGTCGTCACGATGGCGCGTTCCGCCTTTCCGCCATGCGTTTGAATGTCCATTCCGGAAAGATCGGAAGCGAATTTCATGTAGCGATAAGGCTCGACGTCGAGGACGAGGCAGCGCTTGAGCTTCTGTTCCTTGCCGCCGAACTGTTTCGCGCCGAGGAATATTCCCAGTTCAAGCGGCATATTAAAGCGCGGCAGCCCGGTCTTCCGGTCCAGTTCGGTGCGCGACAGATCGTGGAGACCGTATCGGCACTCTTCGATGATGCCATAGAGCTTGTCGATGCGGGTCTGGCTGGAATCCTCGATCTCCCGCGCGGAGCGTGCTTCGAACCCGCAGGCACGAACGGCAAAGATCAAGGCTTCGAAGATTGGCGCATAATCTGCGTCGAAAGGACAGTTGATGAAGACGCCGCCGACGGCCTGCGATTCATCCGCACGAGTATCTATTTTCCGGAAACGACCGCCTGAACTGCTTCGCGAATTCTTTTCGCTCTTGCGGCGCTGATCTTCACGGCCGGCTTCCGAACGAGCATGCCGGTGACCGGGCTGCGGCCCAGGATGTTCGGGTCCTTGTAGGTCCGCGCGGGTTTCTTTGTGCGCTTCTTCATGGGCATAAGATACCTCCAAGTCTTCGTTGCCGCAATCGGTCATGCCGGTTCCCCTCAATGCGTCTGCGCGATGCGCCGGTAGGACAGTGCTTCGGCGACATGCGCGCGTTTCACCGTTTCGCTGGCCGCCAGATCGGCGATGGTGCGCGCCACGCGCAGCACGCGGTGATAGCCGCGCGCGGTCAGTTTCATCGCATCGGCGGCGTCGCCCAGAAGAGCGAGGCCCGCTTTCTCCGGCGTCGCAATACGGCTCAGCAATTCGCCTTCCGCTTCCGCATTGGTGCGCACGGGTTCGTTCTCGAAACGCAGACGCTGGATGTCGCGCGCCTTTGCCACGCGCGCCGCCACGCTG
>JAFECN010000310.1 GCA_018242145.1 Pseudomonadota bacterium | reverse complement strand
CGCCGCTGGATGCGTCCGTGGCGCAGTTCGTGCCACAGCCGATCATGTCCCGCTATCAGCAGACCGCCTCGATGGGCGGCGCGGCGGGCCTCTCCAGCGCAAGTTATGCCAATGGCCCCGCGGTTCCGGCCGTATCCGGCCCGGCCGTCGCGATGGGCGGGCCTGAGCATATGACGGGCGCGGTGGTCGCCAATTACGATGCGTTCCAGAACAGCGCCGTTCCGGCTGTCGCTTATTCCAACGCCGGCGGCTTGCCGCCTGCGGCGGTGATCGCATTCCCGGAGTCGCGAACCATCCTGAGTGCCGAAGCGAAGGCGCAGGTGCAGGCGGCGGCGCAATCGTTCAACGCGCGCGGCGCCACGGGGTATATCCGCGTCGTCGGTCATGCCGCGGTTGCATCCACGAAGATTTCGGAAGCGCGCCGCCTGGAGATCAATTTCGAACGCTCGCAGGCGCGCGCAACCGCGGTCATGCGCGAGCTGATCAAGGACGGCGTTCCGGCAAACAAGATCCTGGTGGACGCCGTGGGCGATTCCCAGCCGGTCTATAACGCATCGATGCCGGGCGAGAACGGCAATCGCCGCGCCGAGATTTTCTTCCAGGGCTAGGCTGGGGAACATTTTGCGATGCGGTCGGCGCGCATGCCGACACCGCGCTTGTGCGCCTTGTTGGGGACGGAAGGGCGCTTTTCCTTGCGGGGCCGTGCAGAATCCGTCACTTAATCGGCTCCATGACAACACCCGTCCGTATCGCGCCTTCGATCCTCTCCGCGGATTTTGCGCGGCTGGGCGCGGAGGTCGAAGCCATCGAAAAAGCGGGGGCGGACCTCATCCATGTGGATGTGATGGACGGCCATTTCGTGCCCAACATCACAATCGGCCCGGCGGTGGTGAAGGCGCTGCGGCCCTACGCCAAAAAGCCCTTCGATGTGCATCTGATGATCTCGCCGGTCGATCCCTACATCGAGGCATTCGCCGAGGCGGGGGCGGACGGCATTACCGTGCATCCCGAAGCGGGCCCGCACGTTCATCGCACGCTTCAACTGATCCGCAGCCTCGGCAAGCGCCCCGGCGTGGTTCTCAATCCCGGCACGCCGATTGAGCACATCGACTATGTGCTCGATCTGGTCGATCTTGTTCTCATCATGTCGGTCAATCCCGGCTTTGGCGGACAGAGCTTCATCTCCAGCCAGTTGAAGAAGATCGAAGCCGCCGCGAACCGCATCGCCAAAACCGGGCGGCACATCGATCTGGAAGTCGATGGCGGCATCACGCCGGAAACGGCGAAGCTGGCGGTGTCGGTGGGCGCCAATGTTCTTGTTGCCGGCACCTCCGTGTTCAAGGGCGGGCCGGAGCGCTACGCAGCAAACATCGTCGCGCTCCGGGGCTGAGCGTGGCGGGGCGCGGGCGAACGGTTCCATTCCGTCTTCTGCCGGAAGTCCTGCGGGCGTTCTGGCATCGCCTTGTGACGCCCCTGCGGGTGATGTGGCGGCGCAACTGGCTCTATCGGCGGCTGCTGACGGGCAAGCTGCCCGATCACATCGTATTCTATCCCTATGACGCGCTGCCCCGGCGGCTCGAAGATGCCGACGCGATGTTGAGAGGGCGCTTCCGCTTTGCCGGTGAAGCCGTTGAGGCAGATGGAAAAAGCGTCTTCGACCTGCCGCCGCCTTCCGAGACCTGGCGACAGGGATTGAACGAATTCGGATGGCTCCCCGCGCTGTCGGCCGCCGGGGGAGAGCAAGCCCGCGATCTGGCCAAGACCCTGATCGGCGAATGGGTCGCCCGCAACATGCGCTATTCCGAGCCGGCGATGCTGCCGCAGACGGTGGCGCGGCGGCTGGCGAACATCTTCGCCCATGGGCGGTTCGTGCTCACGAACCCGGACATGCTGTGGCGCTCCAAAACCTTCGTCAGCCTGCGCGAGCAGGCGAAACTTCTGACGCGGACGGGGATCGAAGCGCCGGACGGTCTGCCGAGGCTCGAAGTCGCGGCCACGCAGGTTCTGGCCGGAGCCTGTCTCGAAGACAGCCCACGCCGCCTCGCGATCGGATTGGAGCGGCTGGAAGAAGAACTGGCGCGGCAGATCCTTCCCGACGGTGGGCATGTTTCCCGCTCGCCGGAAGCACTGGCGCATGTCTATCGCTATCTGGTGATGGTGATGGATGCGCTGCAGGCCATCGACCATGATGTACCGCAGCCCGTCCGCAGCGCGCATGACCGCATCGCGCCGATGCTGAGGTTCTTTCGGCATGGCGACGGCGCGCTGGCATTGTTCAACGGCGGGCATGAGTGCGATGCGCGCATGGTGGCGGCGTTGCTGGCGCGCGATGACGTGCGCGGGCAGCCTTTCGCGCATGCGCCGCATTCCGGTTATCAGCGTATGGCCGCGGCCAAGACATTGGCGATCATGGATTGCGGAAAGCCGCCGGAGGGCATTCACGCCAACACCGCGCATGCCGGCGCGCTGTCGTTCGAGTTCAGCCATGGGCCGCATCGCGTTGTCGTGAATTGCGGATCGGCGGGACCGCGCCACCCGCGCTGGGATACCGCGCTGCGCGCGACGGCCGCCCATTCAACCGTCACCGTGAACGACACGTCCTATGCGGGCGTGCTCGGAGAGGGTTTCGTCCGCGACCTGATCGGCCCCCGCCTGGTGGGCGAACCTTTCGCAGTCGAGACGAGCCGCCGCGAGACGCCGCAAGGCGCCATCGTCGAAGGGCGGCACGAGGGCTATGTGCAGGACTTCGGCATCGTGCATGAGCGCACGTTGTCCCTGTCGCCGAATGGGCTTTCGTTGAGCGGCGTGGACCGGCTGGTGCCGAAAGGCGGCGTGCGGCGGCCCCGCGACGGCATCTCGTTCTCCGTCCGATTCCATATCCACCCGGATGTGCGCATCACGCCCAGCCAGGGCGGCGGCATCCTCCTGAAACTGCCCAATGGCGACGGTTGGCGCTTCCGCTGCGGCGGCGCGCAGATCGTGACGGACGAGAGCGTCTATCTGGGCGGCGAGACGGTGCGCAAGGCCGAGCAGATCGTTCTGGCCGGGACGGTGCGCAACGAGCCGGTCGAGATCGGCTGGATGTTCGAGCAGATCAACCTCGCGTAACCCCCGCGAAACCGCGCCGCGTTGCCAGTCTGGCGGCGGTTTGCTAAGCCAAATCAGCGCTCTATTCCGCGGTAGGATTCGATGGTTCAGCTCACATTGCCGAAGAACAGCAAGATCAAGAAGGGCAAGGTCTGGCCCGCGCCGACCACCGCCAACGGCAAGAAGCCGAAGCGAACCAAAGACTTCCGCGTCTATCGCTACAATCCGGATGAGGACGCCAATCCGCGCGTCGATACCTATCGCATCGATCTGGACGATTGCGGGCCGATGGTTCTGGACGCTCTCATCAAGATCAAGAACGAGATCGATCCGACGCTGACCTTCCGCCGTTCCTGCCGCGAGGGCGTGTGCGGCTCCTGCGCCATGAATATCGGCGGCATGAACACGCTGGCCTGCACCAAGGCCATTTCCGATATCTCGGGATCGGCCAATATCTATCCCTTGCCGCACATGTCCGTGGTGAAGGACCTCGTGCCGGACATGAACAATTTCTACGCGCAATATGCGGCCATCCAGCCCTATCTGCAGACCAAGAGCGCGACGCCTGAGAAAGAACATCTGCAGTCGCCGAAAGATCGCAGCAAGCTCGACGGGCTTTATGAGTGCATCCTGTGCGCCTGCTGCTCGACGTCCTGCCCAAGCTATTGGTGGAATCCGGAACGCTATCTGGGTCCGGCGGCGCTGCTGCAATCCTATCGCTGGCTGGCCGACAGCCGCGACGAGGCCACCGGCGAGCGGCTGGACAATCTGGAAGATCCGTTCCGGCTTTACCGCTGCCACACCATCATGAACTGCGCCAACACCTGCCCGAAGGGATTGAACCCCGCGGAGGCCATCGGCGAGATCAAGCAGATGATGGTGAAGCGCGGCGTGTAGGCGTCGTGCTAATGCGCGGCGGCGAAATCCAATGCCCGCACTTTTAGAACGGTAAGCGTTCTCTGCGCGCCGGAGTGCGCGTTCCATGCGATCGACTGGCCTTCCGACAGGCCGATCAGGGCGGCACCGATCGGCGTCAGCACGGAGATGCGCCCGCGGCCCGGATCGGCGTCCGCCGGATACACGAGCTGGATCGCGCGGACCTGTCCGCTGTCTTCGTCGCGGTATTCGACCTGCGACCCCATGCGCACCCGCGCCGGGCCGGTATCGCTTTCCGCGATGGTGGCCCGCGCCAGTTCGCGCGCGAGATATTCGGCGATCTCTGGATGGGCGTGGCGCGCGCCCTCGGCAAGATTGCTCAGGCGTTCCAGATCGCCGGCGCCGATCGCAATCTTTGGCAGGTTCTGACGTTCGCGCATGGGCTTTTCCTTCCTGTGAAGCGGTCAGGCCGCTTCCTCCGTGTGGGGCAACGTCACGTCCACAACGGTGACCAGACGGAAGCCGCGATCCGCCGTGAAGAACGGCATGCTGTCGCCGCGGCGCAATCCGAGCAGCGCCACGCCGAGCGGCGAGAGCAGGCTGATCTCGTCGTCCCTCGCGGGACGGTCGTGCGGGAACACCATGGTGCCGCAGCGCACGGGACCCCAATCGATCCGGTAGGTGACCGTGCTGTTCATCACCACGGTTTGCCGGGGCAGCGATTTGTCCGGGCACACATCCGCGCGGTGCAATTCGGCCCGCAGGAAGGGCGCAACGGGCGACTTGTCGTTCCCGGCGCGCTGCGCCAGGCGATTCAACTCGCGCTTGTCGCTGGTGGGAATGAAAATTCGGGGAAGCTGTGACATGACAATCCTCCGGCGCCGGTTCGCGCGGGTTTCTCGATCGATGGAAGGAGTTCGTTCCCGGACGGCGCAGGGCCGTCCGGGTCAAAGGCCTGCGTGGAGGCGGCCAGCGCGGATTGTGTTTCGCGGACGAATAGTCATAGCAAATCTAATATGGGATGGAGATGTCGCCACGGCAAGCCCAGCGGAAACAGGGCAAACAGGCCGTTTATGCCGCGATGTGCGCCGCCGCGCGGGTGTTGAGGCCCGCTTTCACGCGCAGCGCGCGCCAGGCAACCGCCCCGGCAGCCTGCGTGAGGCGGCCGTTGGGATCGGCGCCGATCGTCTTGGCGATCATCTGCACCAGTTTGCGCACATGGTGGCGGCGATAGAGCGTCAGCGATTGGGCGTAATAAGCGCGGGCATATTCCTCGCGCTTGTACGGTTCGCTGGGCGGGATGTTGGCCGCGTAGAAGGCATAGGCCAGTTCATCGTCGTCGGACTCGTTCACGCGGGTCAGCGCCACGACGAGCTTGCGCCAGAACGGCAGCTCCGGCTCGTCCTGCTTGTGCAGCATTCCGAAGAAGAGCTTGTAGTGGCGGAATTCGTCGGCCGCGATGCGGCCTGCGACTTCCTTCAGCACCGGCTCGTCCGCGGCTTCGCGGATGGCGCTGTAGAAAGACGACGTTCCGCACTCGACCACGCAACGCGCGACCATTTCGCCGCGGCGACTGCCGCGCACGGACGTCGCATCGTCGCTGAAGAAATGCGCCGCCTTGTAGCCTTCGCGGAAGCGCGCGAAGGACGCCTTGAAATCGAATGTGGGATCGGCCAACTCGCACCAGTGGCCGAGCGCCAGGCCGTGTTGCGTTTCCTCGACGCCCCACTGCTCGATGTTGGCAAGCGTTTCGGCGCCGGAGTCCTTGAAGACGCGCTTGAGATAGATGACGTAATCGGGCGCGTTGAATTCGACGAGCGAGGCGGCTTTCACCGCCTGCAACAAGCCGGGATCGACTTTGGATGCGTCGAACTTCGACCACTGGACATCGTCCAGCGTCCACCCTGCCGCGAAGACCGTACCCTCTGCCATGCCAAGCCCTTCCGTCTGCCGCGCCTGCTAGGGAGTCAATGGTTTATACCAAAAGGTGTTGCCAGCTTGGAACCCGGAAAGGCGACGCAAAACGCCGCTTTTCCGCGATTTTAGCCATGCCAGTGACGTGGAAATGACTCAGAATGCCGCGCGGATGAGGCGCAGATCGTCCAGCGATTCCGAGATGCGGGCGCGCTCGGCGTCCGATTTGGCGGCGATGAGGTCTTCCTCGGTGTCCTTGATGCGCTGATCGAGCACGGCGATGTCGAATTCTTCCATCGGGATCGCTTCCTCGGCGAGGACGACGATCTTCTCCGGATTGATCTCGGTGAAGCCGCCGCGGATGAAGAAGCGGCGGTCGGTGCCGTCTTTCTGCACGTCGATCATGCCGGCGCGCAGGGTGGAGACGAGCGGCATGTGGCCGGCCATCACGCCCATATAGCCTTCCGCGCCGGGCACGGTGACCATGTCGGCTTCCTCGGTGAGAAGAAGCCGTTCGGGGGAAACCAGGTCGAAAGCGATTTTCGTCATTGCATATAAGCGAATAGCGAATGGCGAATAGCGAATGGAAAATTCGCTCCGCTTGTTCGCATCCCTATTCGCTACTCCCTATTCGCTATTCGCCTAAACTACGCCGCTTCCGCCGCCATCTTCTGAGCCTTGGCAATCGCATCTTCGATGGTGCCGACCATGTAGAACGCCTGCTCGGGCAGGTGATCGTATTCGCCGGCGACGAGGCCCTTGAAGCTCTTGATGGTGTCTTCGAGCTTCACGGTGATGCCGGGCACGTTGGTGAACACTTCGGCCGCGAAGAACGGCTGCGACAGGAAGCGTTCGATCTTGCGCGCACGGGCGACGGTGATCTTGTCGTCTTCGGACAGTTCATCCATGCCCAGAATGGCGATGATGTCCTGCAGCGACTTGTATTTCTGCAGGATCTGCTGGACCTGACGCGCAACCGCGTAGTGCTCCTCGCCGACGATGCGCGGATCGAGCAGACGCGAGTTGGAGTCGAGCGGGTCCACCGCCGGGAAGATCGCCTTCTCGAACACGGCGCGGGACAACACGGTCTGGGCGTCCAAATGCGCGAAGGAGGTGGCGGGCGCCGGGTCGGTCAGGTCGTCGGCCGGGACGTAAATCGCCTGCACCGAAGTGATCGACCCCTTGGTGGTGGTGGTGATGCGTTCCTGGAGTTGGCCCATGTCGGTCGCCAGCGTCGGCTGATAACCCACCGCCGAAGGAATGCGGCCCAGAAGCGCGGACACTTCCGAACCCGCCTGCGTGAAGCGGAAGATGTTGTCCACGAAGAACAGCACGTCCTGGCCCTGATCGCGGAAATATTCGGCGACGGTGAGGCCCGACAGCGCCACGCGCGCGCGCGCGCCCGGCGGCTCGTTCATCTGGCCGTACACCAGCGCGCATTTGCTGCCTTCTTCGCCGGTCTTCGGGTCCTTGTTCACGCCGGACTCGATCATCTCGTGATAGAGATCGTTGCCT
>JAFECN010000030.1 GCA_018242145.1 Pseudomonadota bacterium | reverse complement strand
TTCGCGAAGCTGGATCTGGACCTCGTGAAAGGTTCGAAGACCGTCGGCGGCAAGCAGGTGGATGTCACCTATGCCCTGAAAGACGGCGCGCCGGATCACAAGGCCGCGGAGGTGCGCAAGTTCTATGTCGATGCGGCGGCGAAGGGCGGCGCCACGCTCCAATCGGACCCGGGCGACGGTTACAACGCCACGCTCTATCGCAAGACGCCGCAGGGCGAAGAATGGATCGTCTATAGCCATGGCAGCGGCAATGAGGATTCCACCGAAAGCTATACGCTGACGACGCTCGACATCGCGGCGATGCAACAGGAGGTGATCGCGCAAGCGGTGACCGCGCCGATGACGGAGAGCAAGGCGTGCGCCAACCCGCCATGGCTGAAGAAGCAGTTCGACTATTTCAAGCTGTCGGAGTGCCGCTATCTCGACATCAATTCCTTCACCGTCGATCTGCCCTCGGGCAAGAAAACCTTCGCGGGCCGCTATATGGCCAACATCTACACGCTGACGGACGACAAGAAGGACCCGGCGGCGCTGGTGGTGCGGAACAATTATGTGGCGGCGCTGGAGAAGATCGGCGCCAGGCTCGTCAGCGATCCGAACGATGTGTTCAACGCCGTGCTGACGCAGAAAACGCCCGTCGGCGACATGTGGTACATCTACGCCCATGGCAGCGGCAGCGCCGACTCCACCGCGTCCTACAACCTCATCACCGCGGAAGTCGGCGGGCCTGCGCCCAAGGCCTGCACGCTGGAGGTCTATGGCGTGAATTTCGATTTCAACAAAGCAACTTTGCGGCCGGATTCGGAGCCGGTGCTGGGCCAGGTGCTGGCGCTGTTCAAGAACGATCCGGGCTATAGCGGCGAGATCGGCGGGCATACCGACAATGTCGGCAAGTCCGATTACAACATGAAACTGTCGCAGGCGCGCGCCGACGCGGTGAAGGCATGGCTGGTGAGCCATGGCGTGGACGCCAAGCGCCTCACCACCCATGGCTATGGTGACACCAAGCCGCTGGTGCCCAACACCACCGACGCCAACCGCTTCAAGAACCGCCGGGTGGAGCTGAAGCGGAACAACTGCAAGGGGTGAGCGCACTCTCACGTCCTCCCTCTCCCCTTTCGGGGGAGAGGGTTGGGGTGAGGGGGTGGCGTAGAACGACACGCTTCAGGATAAAGATCGCATCAACATCGCAGCTATAGACGGAGAGGCCAACGCCTCGCACGCCCCCTCACCCTGCCCTCTCCCCCCAAAGGGGAGAGGGAAAGACGATGACGCGATTACGTCTTGAAACGGGGGGAGGAAAAATCCGGGCGCTGCCTATATAAGCAGTGCAGGTTTGCGGAGGGGTTCATGTCCTATATCGAACGGTCGCTCGGCCAGGGCGAGAGGGTGGTGGCGAAGGCGCATTTTTCCACCTGGTACAGCTTCAAGGCGTGGCTGGCGCTCATCTTCCTGGGCATCTTCATCATCGGCATCGTCATCTTCTTCGCCATGATGATCCGCAAATGGACGACGGAGATCGCCATCACCACGCACCGCTTCGTGGAGAAATCCGGCCTGTTCACGCTGCGCACCAATGAGATCGCGCTGCCGAACATCGAAGGGGTGAAGGTGGAGCAGAGCTTCTGGGGCCGCATCATGGGCTATGGCCATATCCGCATCGAAGGCACCGGCATCGACGCGGTGGAACTTCCCGACATCCAGAACCCCGTCGCCTTCCGCGCCGCCATCGAGACGGCCAAATCCGGCATGCCCGCGCATTAGCCTCACCGCGAAGCGATTGCGCGGCCCGCATCATCCGCGCGATGCTCGCGCGCAAGGAGCGGTTATGATCCTGCGCAACGTCTCGCTTGTGTTTGCTTTCCTCGCCACCACGGCGCCGCTGGCGCATGTGCTGGAGATGGCCTCCAAGCTCACGCTGCCGGGGCCGCTGTGGCTGGGCATCCAGCAGAATCTCTATCGCGGCTGGGGCGCAGTGTTCGGGCCGGTGGAGATCATCTGCCTCATTCTCGCCTTCGCTCTCTTCGCCCGCGCGCGGCCGGACCGGCAGGCGAGCAATATCTATCTCGCCGTCATTGTTTGTTATGCCGCGATGCTGGCCAGCTTCTTCCTGTTCAACGATCCGGTGAACGAAGCGCTCAACCGTTGGACCCCGACGATGATGCCCGCGAACTGGCCCGATTATCGCCTGCGCTGGGAGATCGGGCATGCGATCACGGCGGTGCTGGCGGTGATCGCGTTCGTGCTGCAGCTTCGCACCAGGCCCAAGCTTCCATGACGCTCTCCCGCCGCATCTTCCTGATCACCGGCAGCGCCGCGGGCGCGGGGCTGATGCTTGGCATCGCCGGATGCGCGCGCAAGACGGCGCCGGCGGCGGATGAACTGAATATGTGGATCGCGATTGCGCCGGACGGCATCACCACCATCCGCGTCAATGCGAGCAATATCGGACAGGGCGCGCAGACCGGGCTGGCGCAGATCGTCGCCGATGAACTCGATGCCGATTGGAGCAAGGTGCGCGTGGAGATGGCGCCCGCGACCGACCGCTATATGATCAAGGACGGCAACGGCTATTACACTGGCGGCTCCAGCTCCATTCACGGGCAGTACGGCAGGTTCGCGGATGCGGGCGCGACGGCGCGGCATCTGCTGGTCGCTGCCGCGGCGCTGCATTGGGGCGTGGATCGCGACCAATGCTGGACCGAAAACGGCTTCGTCCACAGCCCGGACAACAAGCTGAAGCGCTCTTATGGCTCGCTGGTGCCCAAGGCCGTGCATATGGCGATGCCGAACGAGGTGGAGCTGAAAGCGCGCAAGGACCGCAAGCTGATCGGCAAGCCGATCCCGCGCCTCGACATTCCGCAGAAGGTGAACGGCGAAGCGATTTACGGCATCGACGTGAAGGTGCCGGGCATGCTGATCGCCACCGCCGCGCAATGCCCTTATTTCGGCGGCACGCTGAGGCAGGTCGACAAAACACCGGCGCTCGCCGTGAAAGGCGTGAAGCAGGTCGTGACGTTCGACAATGTGGTGGTGGTTGCGGGCACGAGCTTTCATGCCGCGAAGAAAGGGCTGGATGCGCTCGCCATCCGATGGGTGAAACCGGAGGACGCCATCGCCACGCCCGACGACGTAACGAACACGCTGCGCAAGAACATCGGTGCGGCGGATTCTTCCATCGTCGTGCTGCCGGGCAAGGACAAGGACAAGACGGTTGCCGCGGTGAACGCGGCGCTGGCGAGCGGCGCGAAGATCTATGAGGCCGATTACGGCGTGCAG
Organism: Pseudomonadota bacterium; assembly: GCA_018242145.1. Taxonomy (GTDB): domain Bacteria; phylum Pseudomonadota; class Alphaproteobacteria; order Micropepsales; family Micropepsaceae; genus Rhizomicrobium. Next base: position 20,728 of record JAFECN010000030.1, on the reverse strand, counting down.
CTTCTGTCGCATGCGCCGATGGAGCCGATGAACGCCACCGCGCATCTGACGAAGGACAGATGCGAGATCTGGGTGCCGACGCAGGTGCCAGGCGACATGCGCGATGCGATGGTGAAGACCTTCGGCCTGCCCAAGGATGCGGTGACGGTTCATCTCACGCAGGTGGGCGGCGGCTTCGGGCGCAGGCTGGAAACCGATTACGGCGTGCTGGCCGCCAAAGCGAGCCGCGCGCTGGGCGGCGTGCCGGTGAAGCTGATCTGGACGCGCGAAGAAGACATGACGCATGACGTCTATCGCCCGGCGAGCCTGTGCCGCCTGCGCGCGGCGCTGAACGGCGACAAGACGATCCGCGCGCTGGATTACACAGGCGCGACGTCGAACGATCGCGCGCTGGGCGGCATCGGCTGGAATTATCCGTATGGCGACGTGGTGCTGCGCCAGAAGAACACGAAGCTGCAATTTCCGGTGGGTTCGTGGCGCTCCGTCGATCCGGGCATCACCATCTTCTTCATCGAGAGCTTCGTGGACGAGATCGCGCATGGCGAGGGGCTCGATCCGCTCGCCTATCGCCGCCAGTTGCTTGCGAAGAACCCGCGCGGGCGGCGCGTGCTGAATGCGGCGGCGCTGATGGCAGGCTGGGGCAACGCGCCAGCCGGGCACAGCCACGGCATCGCCTATTTCGACGCGCATAGCTGGGGCACGGCGGTCGCGCATGTGATCGAACTGTCGGTGGATGCGCAGAACAGGATCGCGCTGCACAAGGTCTGCTGCGCCATCGATCCGGGGCTGGCGGTGAATCCCAACCAGATCAAGGCGCAGGCCGAGGGCGGCATCATCATGGGATTGTCGGCGGCGCTGCGCGAGCAGATCACGCTGAAGGACGGCCGCGCGGAGCAGACGAATTTCGACAGCTATCCGATCCTCAAGCTCGCGCATATTCCGCAGATCGAGGTTCTGGTGATGGAAACGCAAGGCGCGGAAGCCGGCGGCGTCGGCGAGCCGCCCGTGCCGCCGGTCGCGCCTGCGCTCGCCAATGCGATCTTCGCCGCCACCGGCAAGCGCGTGCGCACGCTGCCGTTTGTGAACAGCGGGTTCACGGTCTGATCAATCACCTCCCCCTCGTGGGGAGGTCGGAGAGCGAAGCGATCCGGGTGGGGGATTGTGTTTACCGCTTCCCCCCACCCGAAATTCGCTACGCGAATTATCGGCCTCCCCACGAGGGGGAGGCGATTAAATCTGCTGGATGTCCCGCGGCCGCAGTGCGACGTGCAGCAACAATCCCGTCAGCGCACAGCCCGCCATCACGGCGGCGAGCGGCAGGGGTGTGGCCGCGTTGAACGCGCCCATCACCAGCGAGACGCCGAAGCCGACCACGAAACTCAGCGAGCCCAAGAGTGCGCTCGCCATGCCCGCATTCGCGCCGTAGTGGCGCATCGCGGCGCCCGTGCCCATCGGATTGATCGCGCCGTTGAACGAGAGAAACACGAACAGCGATGCGCCGAGGCCGAACACGCCGCCGAGGCCGGTCAGCGAAACGGCGACGAGCAGCAGGCCCGCCGCGACATGCGCAAACTGCGCCGTCACCATGATCGCTTCGGGCAGGCGGCCATGCACCAGCCGCGCCGCGATCTGCGCGGTGCCGATCAGGCCGATCGCGTTGATGCCGAAGAACCAGCCGAAATTCTGCGGCGCGACATGGAAGATGTCGATGAACACATGCGCGGAGCCGGTGAGATAGGCATAGAGCGAGCCGTTGCTCACCGCCGCCGACAGCGCATAGGCGATGAAGCGGCGGTCGCGGGTGATGCGCGCATAATCGGCGACGATCACGAAAGGATGCAGCGCGCGATGCGCGCCGCCATGCGTTTCCGGCAGGCGGATCGCCACCGCCAGCGCCACCAGGCCGCCGAACACGAACTGGAACCAGAAGATCGCGCGCCAGCTTGCCCAGATGAGAAAGTAGCCGCCGAGGAACGGCGCGATCAGCGGCGCCACGCCCAAGACCAGCATCATATAGGCGAAGATGCGCGGCGTTTCCGCCGGGCCGAAAAGGTCGCGCACGCAGGCGCGCGCGACCACGCCGCCGGCGCAGGCGCCCACGGCCTGAAAGAAGCGCGCCGCCATCAGCATCTCTACGCTCGACGACAAGGCGCAGGCCGCGCACATCGCGGAATAGAGAAGCAGGCCCGCATAGAGCGGCGGCTTGCGGCCGAAACGGTCGGCCATCGGGCCGAAGAAGGCCTGTCCCGCCGCGAAGCCGAGGAAGAAGGCGGCGAGCGTGTTCTCGGCGCGGCCGATCTCCACATGGAAGTCGCGCGCGATGGCGGGCAGCGCGGGCAGATACATGTCGATGGAAAGCGCGCCGAACGCCGTCAGCGCGCCCAGCACGACGATGAGTTCCACGCGGCGCAAGGGCGCGAGCGCTGCGACACCATCTCTCTGCAATCCGGCCAGCGCCATCCCTAGTCCCGCCACAAATGCCGCGCTAAGATTCCGAAGAGGTATCGCACAGCAGAGCGGGGAGAAAACAATGCTTCGGATTGTAAAGTCGATGGGCGTGATCGCGGTGGCTGGGATGCTCGCATCGCAGGCGCAGGCTGCGGACGCCAAGCACGGCGCCAGCGTTTTCCAGCGCTGCGCGATCTGCCATTCCAACACCAAGGGCGCGCCCGCCAAGATCGGGCCGAACCTCTTCGGCGTCGTCGGCCGCAAGGCGGGCACGATGCCCAACTTCTCCTATTCGACGGCCATGAAGAATTCCGGGATCACATGGACCCCCGAAAAGCTGACGGCCTATATCCAGCACCCGCAGCAGGTGGTGCCGGGCAACCGCATGGCGTTCGCGGGCGTGAGCAGCAAGGCCGACGATGCCGACCTGGTCGCCTATCTGAAGACGCTGAAGTAATCGGTGCGAATATTACCATTCGCCAAGGATTGACGCCGATCAAACGGCGTCAATGCCATGTTCCTAGCCTTTCCTCGCGTAACGCGGGGAGAGTTCGATGCGGCATACATCGTTTCTGGGAATCGGCGCGGTGGTCCTGTGCGCTCTCGGGGCGACGCGGGCCGAAGCTGTCCCCGCCTTTGCCGCGCAAACCGGCCAAGCCTGCAGTGCCTGTCATGTCGGCGGATTTGGCCCGCAACTGACCCCGTTCGGGCGCGCGTTCAAGCTCGAAGGCTACACGATGCGCGCGGGCGATACGTTCACCGCGCCGGTCTCCGCGATGGCCATGGCGTCGTATGTCCACACCAATGCCGATCAGCCGCCGCCGGCGCCGCACTACGCCGCCAACGACAACACCACGCTCGATCAATTCAGCCTCTTCGTTGCCGGCGGCGTGGGCGATCACTTCGGCGGGTTCACGCAGTGGACTTATGACGGCGTGGGGCGCGCGGTTTCATGGGACAATCTGGACCTTCGTGCCGTCACGCATGAAACCATCGATGGCTCCGATGTGCTGCTGGGCTTGAGCCTCAACAACAGCCCGACGGTGCAGGATGTCTGGAATACGACTTCGGCCTGGGGCTTCCCGTACTCGGCATCCGATCTCGTGCCGGCGCCCGCCGCGGCCACGATGCTCGACGGCGGCTTCGCGCAGACGACGCTCGGCATGAGCGCCTATGCGTGGTGGGACATGTCGATCTACACCGAAGCCGGACTCTACTGGACGCCGGGGCGCGGGTTCCTTCGCGCGATGAACACCTATGCGGACGACAACAACATCCTGAACGGCGTCGCGCCCTATTTCCGCGCGGCCTATCAGAAGGACTATGGCGACCAGAATTTCGAACTCGGTGCGTTCGCGATGTTTCCGGATGTCTATCCAGTCAGCGACAGGAGCACCGGAACAAGCGATCGCTATCAGGACGTCGGCGTCGATGCGTCCTACCAATATGTGGGAGACGGTACGGGCATCTACCAGGTGAACGCACGGTACACGCATGAGAATCAGAACCTGCGCGCAAGCTATCTGCTGGGCAACGCGGCCTCGCGTGGCAACGATCTCGACGATTTTCGCATCGATGCCTCGTACTATTGGCAGAACATGATCGGCGGCACGATCGGAGCGTTCGACACCACCGGCAGCGCCGACAGCGGCCTCTACGCCGGCAATCGCACCTTCAAGCCCGACAGCAGCGGCTTCATCTTTCAGGTGGACTACACGCCGTTCGGCGGTGCGGACGCGCCGGTGGATGGCCGCTTCAATCTGCGCGTCGGTCTGCAGTACTACCTCTACACCCGGTTCAATGGCGCGAGCTCGAACTATGACGGGTTGGGGCATGATGCGTCGGACAACAACGCCTTTCGGGTTTTCCTCTGGACCGCCCTCTAGGAGATGCGGCGGAATGACGCGGGCGTGGTGAATTTGCTGCGATGCAGCATGGGATTCGCGGGTTCCGCTACGGCATCTTATCCAAGCGAAACGGCATGAAGCTTCGTTGACAGGCGGCGACCGCCGGACCTAGTTTTTGCGCCGCACAAAAAACGGGCGGCACAGGGGCCCGGACGCGACGGCGCTTCCGGGGATAAGACGCCGCCTTTCTGGGAAGGCAATCGAGCAAACATGAAGGTCATCGTCCCCGTGAAGCGGGTGATCGACTACAACGTGAAAGTCCGGGTGAAAGCGGACCAGAGCGGCGTCGATCTCGCCAATGTCAAAATGTCCATGAATCCCTTCGACGAGATTTCCGTCGAAGAGGCGATCCGCCTGAAAGAGAAGGGCAAGGCCACCGAGGTCATCGCCGTTTCCATCGGGCCGCAACAGGCATCCGAAACCATCCGCACTGCACTCGCCATGGGCGCCGACCGCGGCATCCTGGTGAAGACCGACGGCGAGGTTGAGCCGCTCGCGGTCGCCAAGATTTTGAAGGCCATCTGCGAAGCGGAGAAGCCCGAACTTGTCATCACCGGCAAGCAGGCGATCGACGACGACAGCAACCAGACCGGCCAGATGCTCGCCGCGCTTCTTGGATGGCCGCAGGCGACGTTTGCGCACAAACTCGAAATGGGCGACGGCAAGGCCGACATCGAACGCGAAATCGATGGCGGCCTTCAGACTGTCGAGGTGAAGCTTCCGGCGGTGATGACGACCGATCTGCGCCTGAACGAGCCGCGCTATGCCTCGCTGCCGAACATCATGAAGGCGAAGAAGAAGCCGATCGACGAAAAGACGCCCGCCGATTACGGCGTGGACGTGACGCCGCGCCTCAAGACCTTGAAAGTGACCGAGCCGCCGAAGCGCCAGGCCGGCATCAAGGTGAAGACCGCCAAGGAACTCGTGGACAAGCTCAAAGAAGTGGGGGCGATCTGATGGCTTCGCTCGTGATCGCCGAACATGACGGCAAGGTTCTGAAGGACACCACCAACAAGACTGTGACGGCCGCGGCGCAGGTTTCGACGCCCGTGCATGTGCTGGTCGCCGGTTCCGGCGCGGATGCGGTGGCGGAAGCCGCCGCCAAGCTCGCCGGTGTGGAAAAAGTGATTTACGCCGACGATCCAGCTTACGCGAAAATGGTCGCCGAGCCGATGGAGAAGCTGATCCTGTCGCTGGCCGACAAATATGACGCGATCCTCGCGCCCGCCACGACCAACGGCAAAAACTACATGCCGCGCGTGGCCGCGAAACTGGACGTGCCGCAGATCTCCGAAATCCTGAAAGTGGATTCGCCCGACACCTTCGAACGCCCGATCTATGCGGGCAACGCCATCGCCACCGTGCAGGCCCCGGCGGGCAAGAAGGTCATCACCGTGCGCACCACCGCGTTCAAGGCGGCGGATGCGACGGGCTCCGCCAGCATCGAGAAGATCGGCGGCGCGGGCGATCCGGGCATCTCCAAATTCGTGAGCGAGGAACTGTCCAAGTCGGAACGCCCCGAACTCACCTCCGCCAAGATCGTGATCTCGGGCGGGCGCGGCATGCAGTCGGGCGAGAACTTCCATCTGCTCGACAAGATCGCGGACAAGCTGCACGCCGCCGTCGGCGCCTCACGCGCGGCGGTGGATGCGGGCTTCGTGCCGAACGACTATCAGGTCGGACAGACCGGCAAGGTGGTGGCGCCGGAGCTTTACATCGCGGTCGGCATCAGCGGCGCGATCCAGCATCTGGCGGGCATGAAGGATTCCAAGATCATCGCCGCCATCAACAAGGACGAAGAAGCGCCCATCTTCCAGGTGGCCGATTACGGCCTCGTCGCCGACCTGTTCAAGGCGATCCCGGAGATGGACGAAGAGCTGACAAAGCTGGGCTACTAAGCACCGGCAGAGGACAAGCGCATGGCACTCGAGCGAGTAGGCGTAATCGGCGCAGGCCAGATGGGCACGGGCATCGCCCATGTTCTGGCGCTGGCCGGGATGGACGTCGTTCTGGAAGACGTGAATGCCGAGGCGCTCTCCAAGGCGCGCGACATGATCGAGAAGAACATGCACCGCCAGGCGGCGCGCGGCATGATCAAGGAAGACGTAATCGCGCCCGCCATCAACCGCATCCGCGCCTCCACCAGCATCGACGACATGAAGGATCGCGAGCTGGTCATCGAGGCGGCGACCGAGAACGAGGAAACCAAGCGCAAGATCTTCGCCGATCTGTGCCCGCGCCTGTCGAGCACGGCGATGCTGGCGTCCAACACCTCGTCCATCTCGATCACGCGGCTGGCGGCGGCGACGGATCGGCCGGAGCACTTCATCGGCATTCACTTCATGAATCCGGTGCCGCTGATGCAGCTTGTGGAGGTGATCCGCGGCATCGCCACCGACGACGCCACCTTCCAGGCGGCGCTGGAACTGGTCGCCCGCGTCGGCAAGACGGCAGCCTATGCCGAAGACTTCCCGGCCTTCATCGTGAACCGCATCCTGATGCCGATGATCAACGAAGCGGTTTACACGCTCTATGAAGGCGTGGGGAACGTCGAAGCCATCGACACGGCGATGAAGCTGGGCGCCAACCACCGCATGGGCCCGCTGCAGCTTGCGGACTTCATCGGCCTCGATACCTGCCTGTCGGTGATGCAGGTGCTTTATGAAGGCCTCGCGGATTCGAAATACCGCCCCTGCCCGCTCCTGGTGAAATATGTGGAGGCGGGCTGGCTTGGCCAGAAAACCGGCCGCGGCTTCTACGATTACCGCGGCGAAGCGCCGGTTCCTACGCGGTAATTGCCTTTTGGGCCCTTCTGTGTATATCTTTTTGATATACGGAGATGACCAATGGGTATCCGGGTCCAACTATCCAAATGGGGCAATAGCCTGGGTCTGCGGGTGCCGCGCGATGTGGCGGCGCAAGCAGGACTGACCGAAGGCACAAAGGTCGACGTCGAAGCCCGCGACGACGGCTCCATCGTCATCCGCAAAGCCCAGCGCCGCTACACGCTCGAAGAACTCGTTGCGGGGATGACGCCGGACAAGGAACATCCTTCCTGGGATGACGCGCCCGTTGGCCGCGAATTTCCAAACGAAGAACCCTGATGATCCTGCCGGAACGAGGCAGCATTGTCTGGCTTGAATTCTCTCCGCATGCCGGTCACGAACAGGCGGGACGACGCCCCGCCATCGTGCTCACACCCCGTGTCTATCACGCACGAACGCACAAAGCTGTGGTGTGCCCCATCACAAACAAAGAACGCGGCTGGCCACTGGAAGTGAAATTGCCACCCGGCTTGGCGGTATCTGGTGTCGTGCTGGTGGACGAAATTCGGAGCGTAGATCGCGCCGCGCGTTATATGAAGGTTGTGGGAACGGCACCACAAACCGTCCTGGACGAAATCAATGCCAAGCTCGTTCCGTTCTTGAATCTGTGATCGCCATAAGCATCGCGCATCTCTGGCTTCGTGGATGCAAAGCGGATCGAATAATGCGATGACTCACGAAGATGGCCTTCCGCTTCCGGCGCGCTATTGGGCGATCCTGGCGATTGCGCTGGGGATCACGCTCGCCGTCATCGATTCGGCCATCGCCAATGTGGCGCTGCCGACCATCGCGACGGACCTGCACACCGATCCGGCGTTCTCCATCTGGGTGGTGAACGGCTATCAGCTCGCCATCACGATCTCGCTGCTGCCGCTGTCGTCGCTGGGCGACATCGTGGGCTATCGCCGCGTCTATATCGCGGGGCTGGTGCTGTTCACCGTCGCGTCGCTGGGCTGCGCGTTCTCCACCACGCTGCCGATGCTGGCCGGGGCGCGCGTGATCCAGGGTTTCGGCGCCGCCGGGATCATGAGCGTGAACACCGCGCTCCTGCGCTTCATCTATCCGCAGAAGCTGCTGGGGCGCGGCATCGGCATCAACGCGATGGTGGTGGCGGTGTCGTCCGCCGTGGGGCCGACCATCGCCAGCGGCATCCTCTCCGTCGCGAACTGGCCGTGGCTGTTCGCCGTGAACGTGCCCATCGGCATCGCGGCCATCGCCGTGGGCGCCTATTCGCTGCCGCGCACCAAGCCTTCGCCGCACGCTTTCGATCTGTGGGGCGCGCTGCTGAGCGCGGCGACGTTCGGCCTTCTGATCGGCAGCATCGACGGATTGGGACACGGACAGGCGTTCGGCCTGTTCCTGATCGAAGTCGCCGTCACCATCGGGCTTGGCTATCTGCTGGTCGCGCGCGAATCCGGCAAGGCGGCGCCGATGCTGCCGGTGGATCTCTTGCGCATTCCGATTTTCACGCTGTCGGTGTCCACCTCCATCTGCTCCTTCGCGGCGCAGATGCTGGCGATGGTGTCGCTGCCGTTCCTGTTCCAGATGGACCTGCACTACAACGCGGTGGAGACGGGCCTTCTCATCACGCCCTGGCCCGTGGCCATCGGATTTGCCGCGCCGCTGGCGGGACGGCTGGCGGACAAATATTCGGCGGGCATTCTGGGCGGCATCGGCCTTTTCCTGTTCGCGATGGGATTGCTGTCGCTGGCCATGCTGCCGCAAGGCCCCAGCTATTTCGACATCGGCTGGCGCGTGGCGCTGTGCGGGTTCGGCTTCGGCATTTTTCAGTCGCCCAACAACCGCGCGATGCTCTCCGCCGCGCCCAAATCGCGCAGCGGCGGTGCGAGCGGCATGCTGGGCACCGCGCGCCTGTTGGGACAGACCACCGGCGCGGCGGTGGTGGCGCTGCTGTTCGCGCGGTTGCCGCAGCAGGGACCGACGGTCGCGCTGTTTCTGGCCAGCGGCTGCGCGCTGGTGGCCACCGGCGTCAGCCTCGCGCGGCTCTATGAAAGCCCCGCCGCGGCGGCAACGCGCGCGTCCAACCCCGAAGCCGATTCCGGCATGCATGCGGATGTGCTGCGCGACCAGCAGGGCAAAGCGCCCTAGCTCTTTTGCCCCTGGGCCGCCTAAACTTGCCGCAAAGAGATATTGGGGAAACGACCATGAAACGGATTTTGGCCGGCGCCATCGGCGCGTGTTTGATGCTGGGCGGCGGCGCGCTCGCGGCGACGAAGCTTCCCTCGCGCGATCACTTCCTGTTCTGGACGCCGGCGGAGCAGGCCTTCGGCTACAAGAACATCGAGAAGATCTTTCCGGTGCGCGTGGTGCCGCGCGGCAAGACGGTGAGCGTGCTGCCGCATGCCGACAAGCCGTTCGACGTTTCCTACAAGCAGGACGGCAAGACCTTCGACACCGCCGCGTTCATGCAGGCCAACCGCACCTCCGGCCTCATCATCGTCCACCACGGCAAGGTGCTGCTGGAACGCTACGGCCTCGGCCGCACGCAGAAGGATCGCTGGACGAGTTTCTCGGTTGGCAAATCGGTGACCTCCACGCTGGTCGGCGCGGCGATCAAGGGCGGATACATCAAGAGCATCAACGCCGAGGTCACCGATTATCTGCCGGAGTTGAAGGGCACGGCCTATGACGGCGTGACCATCGCCGACCTCATCACCATGCGCTCGGGCGTGAAATGGAACGAGGATTACAGCGATCCCAAATCCGACGTGAACCGGTTCGGTCTGGCGACCAAGCCGGTCAACGGGCAGGACCCTGTCGTTGCCTATATGGCCAAGCTGCCGCGCGCCCATAAACCCGGCACGACGTTCCACTACGATACCGGCGAGACGGAGCTTGTCGGCATTCTGGTGTCGCGCGCCACGAAGAAACATCTTGCGGATTATCTGTCGCAAAAGATCTGGTCGAAGATCGGCACGGAAGAGGATGCGATCTGGATGCTCGACGGCGCCGGTTACGAGCATGGCGGCTGCTGCCTCTCGATGACGTTGCGCGACTATGCCCGCTTCGGCCTGTTCTTCCTGCATGGCGGCGTGGCGCAGGGCGAGCAGGTGTTGCCGAAGAATTGGGTGAAGGACGCCTCCACCAGCCACACGCTGGTCGATCCCAGGCGGCCGGAGGAAGGTTACGGCTATTTCTGGTGGGTCCATCCGCACGGCACCTATTCGGCGGAAGGTATTTTCGGGCAACAGATCTTCCTCGACCCGAAGGACGATCTCGTCATCGTCTTCAACAGCGCCTGGGAGAAAGCGGACGAAGACAAAAACTGGATCGCGCAGTGGGCCTATGCCGACGCGGTGATGACGGCGCTACGCAAATGAAGACCCATCGCATCGGCGTCATCGGCCTCGGCCAGCGGATCGCGCATGTGCTGGCGGCGATGAAGGAGGTGGGCTGGTCACTCGATATCGCGGGCTACGCCGATCCCGCGCCGGTGGGCGCGCCGATCCTGAAGGATCACGACATCGCTATGGGCAAAGCCTATGCGGATGCGGCGGCACTGCTGAAGGACGGGCCGTTCGATCTTGTGATGATCGGATCGCCCAACCATCTGCATTACGAGCATCTGCTGGCGGCGTTCGCGGCGGGGTATCCGATCTTCGCGGAGAAGCCCATCGTGCGCACGGAAGAGGAAAGCTTTGCGCTGGCGCGGCACCTCACAGATAAAAAAACGCCGCCGCTCTATATCGGGCTCGTCATGCGCTCCATGCCGATCGTCCGTGCGGTGATCCAGCATGTGGATGAGGGAAAACTGGGTGACATCGTGTCGATGGATGCGACGGAGCATCTGCATCCCGAACATGGCGGCTATCTGGCACGCAACTGGCGGCGGCGGCAGGAATGGGGCGGCTCCTATTTCCTCGACAAGGTCTGCCACGATTTCGATATCTTCAACCGCTTGATGGGATCGCGCGCCGCGCGCGTGGCCAGCTTCGGCAGCCGCAGAATTTTTCATCCCGAACGCACGAACGTGCGCGGCGCCTATGACAACGGCCAGCCGACCTATGCCTTGCGCGACGCGGGCTGGGGCGCGGCGAACGATGCCTTCCATTCCGACATGGACGTGACCGATCACCAGACCGCACTGGTGGAGTATGCGAACGGCGCGCAGCTATCCTTCCATTCCAACACGCATGTCAGCCTGCAGGAGCGGCGCTGGTATATCGCCGGTACCGAAGGCACGCTCTTGGCCGATCTGGTGCGCAACAAGCTGATGTTCCGCAGCGCCTTCTCCACCGGCAAGCCGGAGCGCATGGAATGGAACGAGCGCACGGACGACAACCACAACGGCGCCGATCAGGCGATGGCGCGCGACCTGCTGGCGACATTGGACAAGGGCGCGGCATTTCCCGTCACGCCCTATGACTCGCTGGAAGCGGGGCTGGTGGTCATGGCCATCGACCGGGCGATGGAGACCAAGCAGGTCGTCGATTGCGCGCCGCTATGGGCGGATTACGACCGCGCGCGCGACAAGGCCTTGAAGTAAGCCACCGCCGCGGGCGCATCCCACGGCGCGGGGCCATCGGCGCGGGCCACCACATCGCCTTTGGGATCGATCAGCAGCGACACCGGCAGGCCATACACATGCAGCGCGCGCATCATCGCGAGGTTGCGGTCGGTATAGGCGTCGAGCGCGCGGGCGCTGTGCGCGGCAAGGAAGCCCTTCGTCTCCGCTTCGGTGCTGCGGCCCACATTCACGGCGACCACGGTGAACCCGTCCGGCACTTCGGCCTTCAGCTTGGCCAGCGCCGGAAGCTCCTTCACGCAGGGGCCGCACCATGTCGCCCACATATTGAGCAGCACATATTTGCCCTTGAACGCGCTCAGCAGGTGCGGCTTGCCCGCCGCATCGGTGAAGGCGACGGCGGGGATGGGTTCGGCCCTGGCGGCGGGAACGAGCGCCGACAGCACGGCGGGCGGATGGTCCGCGTTTACGCTCGCGCGGTTCACATATAGAACGGCAGCCACGGCGATCGCGACGACGGCAACGGCGGCAAGCACGAGAGGACGCTTCAGGATTTCCATCATGGGCACCAACAAGATGTGGGGCGGACGGTTCGGCGAAGGCCCCGCGGACATCATGGCGGAGATCAACGCCTCCGTCGATTTCGACAAGAGACTGGCGCGGGAGGACCTTGCCGGTTCACGCGCCCATGCCCGCATGCTGGCCGATCAGGGCATCATTTCGCAAGACGATGCGACATCAATTCTCAAGGGCCTCGACCAGATCGAACATGAGATTTCATCGGGTTCATTTACGTTCAAACGTGAACTCGAAGACATTCATCTGAACATCGAGCAGAGGCTTTCGGACATTATCGGTCCGGCAGCGGGGCGGTTGCACACCGCGCGCTCGCGCAACGATCAGGTGGCGACGGATTTCCGGTTGTGGGTGCGCGAGGCCTGCGCGCGCGCCGATGCGGGCTTGCTGGCCTTGCAGCGCGCGCTGGTGACGCAGGCCGAAGCCCATGCCGACACGATCATGCCCGGCTTCACGCATATGCAGCCCGCGCAGCCGGTGAGCTTCGCGCATCATTGCCTGGCCTATGTGGAGATGTTCGCGCGCGACCGCGGGCGCTTCACCGATGCGGCCAAGCGCATGAATGAATCGCCGCTGGGCGCCGCGGCGCTGGCGGGCACGCCGTTCCCGATCGACCGCGAGAAAACGGCGAAGGCGCTGGGCTTCGCTTCCCCGGCGCGCAATTCGCTGGATGCGGTGAGTGCCCGCGACTTCGCGCTGGAATATATTTCCGCCGCGTCCATCGCCGCCGTGCATCTGTCGCGGCTGGCGGAAGAGATCGTGATCTGGATGACGCCCGCCTTCGGCTTCGTCAGCCTGTCGGACAAATTCACCACCGGCTCCTCGATCATGCCGCAGAAGCGCAATCCCGATGCGGCGGAACTGGTGCGCGCGAAGACGGGGCGCATTCTGGGCAGCTTCGTCACGCTTTCCACCGTGATGAAGGGCCTGGCGCTGGCTTACGCAAAAGATTTGCAGGAGGACAAGGAAGCCCTGTTCTCCGCCGCCGATGCGCTCGATCTGTCGCTGGCGGCGATGGCGGGCATGGCGGCGGACATGAAAGCCAATCCGGCGAAGATGCGCGCGGCGGCGGAGGCGGGCTATCCCACGGCCACCGATCTGGCCGACTGGGTGGTGACCAACCTCAAAAAGCCCTTCCGCGAGGCGCACCATATCTCCGGCAGCATCGTGAAACGCGCCGAAGAACTGGGCGTGACGCTGGACAAGGTTGCGCTGGCGGAGATGCAGAAGGTCGAGCCGGGCATCACCAAAGACGTTGTCACAGTGCTTTCGCTGGCGCATTCGCTAAACTCGCGCACCAGCTTTGGCGGAACCGCGCCGGTGCGCGTGCGCGAGCAGATCGCGTTCTGGCGGGAGAAACTCGCATGATCCTTCGCATCTTTCTCGTCATCGGGCTTGCCCTGGCCGTGGCCTCCTGCGGCACCAAGAGCGATCTTGTCATGCCCAACGGCAAGGACACGCCGAAGGGCCAGAAAGATCCGTCGCGCCCACCGCAGCCCATCGGCCGATGAACCATTTTCACTACAACGACGGGCGGCTGTTCGCCGAAGACGTCGATTTGACCCAACTGGCCGAGAAGGTCGGCACGCCGTTCTATTGCTATTCCAGCGCCACGCTGGCGCGGCATTACCGCGTCTTCGCCGATGCCTTTCCGAAAGGAACGCTGATCGCCTATTCGGTGAAGGCGAACGGCAATCTCGGCGTGTTGCGCACGTTGGCCGAACTGGGCGCGGGCGCGGATGTCGTTTCGGGTGGCGAACTCAAGAAGGCGCTGAAGGCGGGAATCCCTGCGAACCGGATCGTGTTCTCGGGCGTCGGCAAGACGCGCGCGGAGATGATGCTGGGGCTGGACGCGGGCATCCATCAGTTCAACGTGGAGAGCGAGCCGGAGCTTGTCGCGCTGAACGGCGTGGCGAAAGACCTCGGCAAGCGCGCGCCGATCACCATCCGCATCAACCCGGATGTGGATGCGAAGACGCATGCCAAGATCACCACCGGCACATCGGAAAACAAATTCGGCATTCCGTGGTCCCGCGCGCGCGCGGCCTACACACTCGCCGCGTCGCTGCCGTCGCTCGAAATTGTCGGCGTCGACATGCATATCGGCAGCCAGATCACCGAGCTTTCGCCCTTCGAAGCGGCGTTCGCGCGGGTGGCCGATCTGGTAAAAACGCTGCGCGCCGACGGCCATGCCATTAAGCGCATCGATCTGGGCGGCGGGCTGGGCGTGCCCTATGCGCCCACCGATCCCGCGCCGCCCGCGCCGGAACTCTATGGCGCGGCGGTGTCGCGCGCGGTGGCCGATCTGGGCTGCGACCTTATTCTGGAACCGGGGCGGCTGATCGCGGCCAATGCCGGCGTGCTCGTGTCGCGCGTGACCTATGTGAAAGAAGGCGAGGCCAAGAAGTTTCTCATCCTCGATGCGGGGATGAACGATCTCATCCGGCCCGCGATGTATGACGCCCATCACGAGATCGTGTCCGTGCGCGAGGCCCCGAACAGCGCCGTTTACGATGTGGTGGGGCCGGTGTGCGAATCCTCCGATCTTTTCGGGGCGAACCGGCGTTTACCGGAACTCAAAGAGGGCGATCTTGTGGCGCTTCTGACCGCGGGTGCCTATGGCGCGGTGATGGCTTCCGCTTACAATGCGCGCCCGCCCGCCGCCGAAGTTCTGGTGAAGGGCGAGCAATGGGCCGTGGTGCGCCCCAGAATGAGCGATGACGAACTTATCGGACTTGATCGCATCCCCGGATGGCTCGCGCCTCAGGCGTGAGGCCCGTCATGCCGAGGCGTTCATTCGCCGCGCAAGGCTGACGATCTGGTGGGAACGGGTGTGGCCGAAGCTGTGGCCCGCGAGCGGCATCGTGGGCGCGTTCGTGGCGGCCGGGCTGTTCAACCTCTTCGCTTATGTCCCGTGGTGGATTCACACGCTGCTGTTGCTGGGCGCGGCGGGAGCGGCGGGATATTTCCTTTATCGCAACTTCCAGAATTTCGATGCGCCCACCTGGTATGAAGGCGCGCGGCGGGTGGAGCGCGACTCCACGCTCGAACACCGCCCCATCACCGAGCATCACGACGTCATGGCCGCGGGCGTGGGCGATGCCTATGCCGAGGCGCTGTGGAAGGCGCATATCCGCGCGTTGCTATCGCGCATCGGCAAGCTGCGCGTGT
This sequence comes from Pseudomonadota bacterium, assembly GCA_018242145.1. GTDB lineage: Bacteria > Pseudomonadota > Alphaproteobacteria > Micropepsales > Micropepsaceae > Rhizomicrobium. The sequence goes on along the minus strand of JAFECN010000030.1, from coordinate 5,315 downwards.
CGCTGCCCTCGCCGCAACTGGCGAAACGTGATCCCTATGCGATCCGCTTTCTGATCCTGCTGCTGCTGATCGGCGGGGTGATCGTCGCCGGATCGGACTGGAAGAACCGCCTTGCCTTCGCGCTCACGCCGGATGCCGGTTCGGGCACGGCGTCGGCGACGGTGGATGCCTGGATCAATCCGCCCGCCTATACCGGCCTGCCGCCGATCTATCTGAAGCCCGGGCCGATGAACGGCGCGCCGATCCGCGTGCCGGTGAATTCGGAGCTTGTGGTGCGGGTGCATCGCTCCAGCGTGTCGCCGGAAATCGTGTTGTCGCCGTCGCACGACAAGCGGCCCAAGGTCACCGGCGCCGACGACGAATATGCGGCGAACACGAAATTGCATGCGGACGAGAACATCTTCGTGCGCGCGGGCGGGCGCACGCTGGGAAGCTGGCGCACGGTCATCGTGCCCGATGAGGCGCCGCATATCGTGTTCTCCGAGCCGCCGTCCAGGACACAGCACGACGCGGTGAAGATCGCCTTCTCCGCGGCGGACGATTACGGCGTGGTGTCGGCGCGGGCGCTGATCAAGCCGGTGAAGGGCACGCGCGTGCTTTCGATCGATCTGCCGCTGGATGTGTCCGCCAAGACGGTGAAGCAGACCGTCTATCGCGACCTGACCGAGAACCCGCTGGCCGGGATGGATGTGACCATCACGCTGGAAGCGAAGGACGGCGCGGGGCAAACCGCGCGCAGCAAGCCCATGCGCTTCACCCTGCCCGCGCGCATCTTCACCAATCCTTTGGCGCGCGCGCTGGTCGAACAGCGGCAGCATCTGTTCGCCAAGACGCCCCATGCCAAGCCGGTGACCTTGGCGACGCTGAACGCGCTCACCCTCGCGCCGGACAAATTCTATCAGGATCAGCAGCGGCTCTATCTCGTGCTGCGCTCGACCTATTGGATGCTGCACGAAGCCCATAGCGAGCACGACATCGAGCAGGTGCAGGATTTGTTGTGGCAGACGGCGATGGCGCTGGAAGGCAATGGTGCGGCCAATGCGGCGGCGGAATTGCGCCGGGTCGCCGAAGCGCTGGCGCAGGCGATGGAGCAAGGCGCGCCGCAGAGCGTGATCGATGGGCTGATGCAGCGCTACCAGCAGGCATTGCAACGCTATCTGCAGGCGATGGCGAAGAACGCGCAGGCATCCAACGGCCCGCCGCCGCCCGGCACCAAGGTGATCACGCCGGACGACATCGCCAAGATGATGAAGCTGATCCAGCAGCTTGCCGAAAGCGGCTCGCGCGATGCGGCGGCGAAGATGCTGGCGATGCTGCAAAGCTTGCTGGAGAACATGCAGATGTCGGGCGGCTCCGGCGGCGGCGGCCAGGGCGACAAGGCGATGTCGGACGCCATTCAGGGCATGTCGGACCTCATCGGCCGCCAGCGGCAATTGATGGACAAGACCTATCGCGAAGGCCAGGACGCGGGCGATCCGAAAGACGGCGGCGCGAAGGGCCTTTCCGAACAGCAGGGCAAGCTGCGCGACGACCTGAACGCGATCCTCAAAGGGCTGGGCAAAAAGGGCGCGCCCGCCGCGAAGAATTTCGGCGATGCCGGAAAGGCGATGGGGCAGGCGCAGGGGCAACTCGGCGGCAAGGATTTCGACGGCGCGAACAAATCCCAGCAGCGCGCGCTGGAAGATCTGCAGAAAGGCACCGCCGCGCTGGCGCAGGCGCTGATGCAGGAACAGGGCGGCCCCGGCATGAAATCCGGCAGCCAGAGCGGCAATGAAGATCCCTTGGGCCGCGAAAGCGGCGCGCAGGGTTCGATCAATGGCGGCAAGGTGCCGGACAAGGACTCCATCGCGCGGGCGCGCGAGATCCTGAAAGAACTGCGCAAGCGCGCCGGCGAAACCGGACGCTCGAAGGAAGAGCTGGATTATCTGGACCGGCTGCTGAAGGAGTTTTGATCGTAGCTTTCCTCCCCCGTTTACGGGGGAGGTGTCGAGCGAACGCGAGACAGCGGGGGTCTGTGCGGGCGGCTCGCCCCCTCCACCGCTTCGCGGTCCCCCTCCCCCGTGAACGGGGGAGGAAAAATTCTCAGTCTATTGCCGCGATATAGGGCAATCCGCGTTCGGCGCCGGCGTCGTCCATGCCGTAGCCGATGAGAAAGCCTTTCGTGCCGGCGAACAGCGCGTGATCGGCTTGCAGCACGGCATCGTCGCGCAACTTGTCCACCGCGACGGCGGTGATGCTCGCGGCGGCCTCGGCCTGAAACAGAAGCTCTTTCGCTTTCGCCAGCGTGTGGCCGCCATCCAGAACGCCGTCGATCAGGAGCACCGTTTTGGCGTGAATCTTCTCGGTGGGTCCGACGAGAACGGAAACCTCGCCGCCGGTGCGCTTGTCGGCATAAGAGCGCAGCCAAAGAAATTCGATGGGCAGCGACAGGCCTTCGCGCGCCAGGGCGCGCAACAGATCGGCGGCGAAAACGAAGGCGCCCGCCAGAATTGCCACCGCGAAATCCGGCTTGAGCGGCGCGCCCGCGATATCGCGCGCCACCGCATCCACGCGCGCGCGGATATCGTCTTCGCTGTGCAGAATCTTGCGCGCGCTCACGTCGCGCTGTCCGCGAAGCGCATCTCCACATGGCGCGCCGCGGACGGCGGATTGGACAGGCGCGTGCGGAACGCCACCGACTGCCCCGGCGCGAGCGGCTTGCTCGCCGGATCGAAGCTCCAATTGTAGATCGCGTGGTGGTTCTCGTCGCTCAGCGTCACGCGCAGCGGCGGCACGTCGAGCATCTTCGCGCTGGTGTTCACCAGCTTGCCGGTGATGACGAGAACCGGCTGGCCGTCTTCGGTCTGGTTCGTGTGGCGGATGTCGGTGAAATCGAGGCCGGTGGTGTTCACCGCCATGCCGAGTCCGGAGAACAGCGAAGCGGATTTCGGCCAGACGGTCGCGATCTGGGTGCGGTAATTGGCGGCGGCAAATCCGATCACCAGAACCGCCGCCGCCAGCGCGATCCAGCCCGCGACGATCCCGGCACGGCGGGCCGTGCGGCGCGCCGGTGGAGTGGCGGCCGGTTCGTCCACATCGGGCGTGCCGAAATCTTCTTCGCGATCGGCGTCCTCTTCGATCACCGGCGCGCGGGCTTCCACGCGCGGTTCGGGTTCGGGCTCCGGCGCGGCCGGTTCGGGTTGCGGATGGAAGATCGCTTCTTCGATTTCCGCCTGATCGGCTTCGGGAGCCTGATGCCAGACATGGCCGCATTTCTGGCAGCGGACCTTGCGGCCCTCCGGCGGAAATTTGGAGCCGTCCACATCGTAGCGGGCGGCGCAGCTTGGGCAGACCAGAATCATAAGGCGCTTATAGCCAATCACCCGAAAAATAGGTTTAACGAATTGGTCCCGCCGAATCCTGCCTTTATGGTCCCGCCCCATGATCCGCTTCGAAAATGTCGGCATGCGCTATGGGCCGGGCCCGGAGGTGCTGCGCGACGTCACCTTCCAGCTTGAGGCGGGCAGCTTCTCCTTCCTCACCGGGCCCTCCGGCGCGGGCAAATCGACCCTGCTGAAGCTGATGTTCCTGGCCGAGCCGCCCAGCCGGGGGCTGATCACGCTGTTCGGCACCGATCTGGCCACCGCCCGGCGCTCTGTCCTGCCCGCGCTGCGGCGCCGCATCGGCGTGGTGTTTCAGGATTTCCGGCTGCTGTCGCATCTGTCAGCCTTCGACAATGTCGCGCTGCCGTTGCGCCTCGCCGGGCGCAAGGCGGAGGACTACACCCACGATGTGGAAGAGCTGCTGAACTGGGTGGGGCTGGGCGACCGCCTGAATGCAAAACCGCCGACATTGTCGGGCGGCGAGCAGCAGCGCGTGGCCATCGCGCGCGCGGTGGTGGGCCAGCCCGATCTTCTGCTCGCCGACGAGCCGACGGGCAATGTCGATCCGGAGATCGCGCAGCGGCTTATCCGCCTGTTCGGCGAACTGAACCGGCTGGGCACCACGGTTCTCATCGCGACCCATGACCGCAGCCTGATCGAGCGCGCGCGCGCCCGCGAGATGCGTCTTGTCGATGGGCGCCTCGTCGAATTGAGGCGCGCATGAGCGAGAAAGAGCGCGTGCGCGGCCGCATCCTGCCGCGCGAGAAAGGCGCCGCGCCGCTGGACGTGGTGATCGCCGTGATGGCGTTCCTGGCGGCGCTGGCGCTGGGCGCCTCCATGCTGGCCCAGCGCCAGGCCGAGGGCTGGCGCGAAGGGCTGTCGGGACGGCTGACGGTGCAGGTGCTGCAACCGGATCATCCGACCGCGACCCGCAACATGCAGAGCGAAACCAAAGCCGCGCTCGCCATTCTGCGCGGCACGCCCGGCATCCTGACCATCACGGAGATGTCGGATGCGGATGCGGAGAAACTTGTCGAGCCCTGGCTCGGCGCGGATGCGATGGTGAAGGATCTGCCGCTGCCCAAATTGATCGACGCCACCATCGAACCCGGCGCGCATGTGAATTTTCCCGAACTGGAAGCGCGGCTGAAAACGGTGGCGCCGGATTCCAACGTGGACGATCACACCCGCTGGATCGCGCGGCTGCAGAGCCTTGCCAACACGATCATCTATGCCGCCTATGCGGTGCTGCTGCTGATCGCGCTGGCGACGGCGGCGGCGGTGTCGTTCGCGACGCGCGCGGGCCTGGAAGCGCATCACGACATCGTGGCGCTGCTCCATCAGATGGGCGCGCATTCGGGCTTCATCGCGCGCGCCTTCGAATGGCATTATCTGGTCTCGACGTTCATGGCGTCGGCGGTGGGCGCGGGGTTTGCGGCCGTGACATTCCTTCTGGCGGGCGGGCTGGAATTCGCAGGCGTGGAAGCAGTCCCATTTCTGCCGCCATTGGGGCTTAATCCGCAGGAAATGGCCTGGCTTTTGGCCGTGCCGGCCGTGTCGGGCGCGATCGCCTGGGCCACGGCGCGGCTTTCCGTTCTGGCGGCGTTGCGCGAAATCTATTGAAGCTTTGCGCGGCAATATTTTCTTGGCCGCGCGCATGGTTCAAACTCCCCGGCACGGAATGCGTGGAAACGGAATGCAGGGTTCGGGACAGTGGCTATGGAAACTGGGCGTGGGGATTCTGGTCCTCTACACGCTCGGCTTCATCGCGTTCGCCGCGACGCTGCCGCGCCCGCCGGAGACGATTCCGCATGCCGACGGGATCGTCGCCCTCACCGGCGGCGATGCGCGGCTGGATGCCGCCGACAAGCTTCTGGAACAGGATGCGGCCAAGCGGCTTCTGATCAGCGGCGTCAATCCCGGCACCACGAAAGCGCAACTGAAGAAGATCGC
>JAFECN010000309.1 GCA_018242145.1 Pseudomonadota bacterium | reverse complement strand
GGCGCCGACTGGACCAAAGCCCTGCTCGACAACGCCGCCCGCCCCAGCGGCGCACTTATATATAAGGGCCCGGACGGCGCCCCCGGCCTCACCGAAGACCAGTTCGCGCGCCTGAAAACGCAAATGCAGGAGGCTTACAGCGGCGCGAATGTCGGCAAGCCGATGGTGCTCGAAGGCGGCCTCGACTGGCACGCCATGAGCTTTACCCCGAATGACATGGACTTCAGCGACATCCGCAACAGCGCCGCCCGCGAGATCGCGCTTGCCTTCGGCGTCCCGCCGATGCTTCTGGGAATCCCCGGCGACAACACCTACGCCAACTTCCGTGAAGCCAATCTCGCCTTCTGGCGCAGCACGGTGCTGCCCTTGGTGTCGCGCACCGCGAGTTCACTGACGCAATGGCTCGCCCCAAAATTCGGTGAAACCCTCCGCCTCGGCTTCGACACCGACTCCATCGACGCCCTGGCGCTAGACCGCGAAAGCACCTGGGACAAACTCAACGCCGCGACATTCCTGACGACGGACGAGAAGCGCGCCGCGGCGGGATATGGGGCGGTGGGAAATGATTTGCCATGACCATCACCGAGCACATCCAGCCCTTGCTGGAGACGAAGCGAATTCCGGCCGCCCTTGTGGCGGCTTTTTTGTTGCAGACGGCGGGGGCGCTGTTCTGGGCGGGCTCCGCCGCCGAGCGCATCACCGTTCTGGAGAACCGCGCCGACGCGAACCAGACGGCCATCGAAAGAGTCGCCGTGCTGGAGGAACGCTCCCGCACCATGCAGCAATCGCTCGACCGCATCGAAGCCGAGCTGGATCGGATAACGGAGCAGAAGACGGCTTCGCCCGAATAATCACCTCCCCCTTGTGGGGAGGTCGAAGCACGAAGTGCTTCGGGTAGGGGGGCGGCGTTTGCTTCCCCCTACCCGAAAAATTCTGCGCTTCGCTTGAATTTTATCGGCCTCCCCACAAGGGGGAGGCGATCGGAGTACCAACAATGTCATCACTTCACCAACGCGAGGCGCGACGCCTCGCGCAAGTCACCACGCCTGCGCGGATCTTCGCGCTCTCGAACGATGAATTCGAAGGCTATGCCTCGCTCTTCGGCGTGGCCGATTCCGCCGGCGATATCGTGGAGCGGGGCGCGTTCGCTGCCTCGCTCGCGCGTCGCGGGCCCGCGAAGGTGCGCATGCTCTATCAGCACTTCGCGCATGAGCCCATCGGCGTGTGGCAGATCATCCGCGAAGATTTGCGCGGGCTTTATGTGCGCGGCCGCCTCATCACCGACACGCAGCGCGGCCGCGAATGCCTGGCGCTGCTCGGCGAAGGCGCGCTGAACGGCCTCTCCATCGGTTTTCGCACCGTCCGCGCGAAGCGCGACGCGAAAACCGGCCTTCGCCATCTTGTTGAAATCGAGCTTTGGGAAATTTCGGTCGTGACCTTCCCGCTGCTCGCGCAAAGCCGGGTCACGGCCGTGGGCGCAGCGCATGACACAGCGGACGAGATCCGCCGTGCCGCCGCCGCGCTTCGTTCCTAGCGAATAGCGAATAGTGAGTAGCGAATAGGGGGAACTCTATTCGCCATTCGCTATTCGCCACTCGCTTCTATCAGAAACTGGAGATTGCTTATGGAATTGGAAACCAAAGACGGTGCCGCCAACCGCGAGATCAAGGATGCGTTCGGCGACTTCCTGCGCGCCTTCGAGGCGTTCAAGGAATCGAACGACGCCCGCCTCATCGAAATCGAAAAGCGCGGCGGCGATGTCGTGCTGGAAGAGAAGGTGGACCGCATCAACGCGGCGCTGACCGAGCAGAAATCGCTGATCGACGAACTCACCATCGCTGCCGCGCGCCCCGCGCTGGGCGAAACCAAAGCCGAGCCGCGCGGCCAGCGCGAGCGCAAGGCCGCGTTCGACCGTTACATGCGCAAAGGCGACGGCGCCTGTTTTGAGAGCAAGGCGATGTCGGTCGGCAGCAACGCCGATGGCGGCTATGTCGTGCCGCTGGAGATCGCGCAAACCATCGACCGCGTGCTGGCGAAAGCTTCGCCCATTCGCGCGTTGGCGACGGTGCAGCAGATCGGCGGCAACACCTATCGCAAGCCGGTGACCACGGTGGAAGCCGCCTCCGGCTGGGTCGGTGAAACCGATTCCCGCGCGCAGACCACCACGCCCACCATCGCCGCGCTCGATTTCCCGGCGATGGAATTGTACGCCATGCCTGCCGCCACGCAGACCTTGCTGGACGACGCGCAGGTGGACATCGAGCAATGGCTCGCGAACGAAGTGCAGATTGTCTTCGCCGAGCAGGAAGGCGCGGCCTTCATCAATGGCGACGGCACCGCCAAGCCCACCGGCTTCCTGCATTACACCGCGGTCGCGGATGCGTCGTGGAGCTGGGGCAATCTCGGTTACATCGCCTCCGGCGCCGCCGGCGCGTTCGCCACGGAAGATCCGGCCGATGCGCTCATCAACCTCGCCTATGCGCCGAAGCAGAGCTATCGCGCCAACGGCACCTGGGTGATGAACCGCAAAACCGAAGCCGCCATCCGCAAGTTCAAGGACGGTGACGACAACTACATCTGGCAGCCGGGCGTGGCCGCGGGCCAGTCCGCCTCGCTGCTGGGTTATCCGGTGGCGGAAGCGGAAGACATGCCGGACATCGCATCGAACTCGTATTCGATTGCGTTCGGCGATTTCGCGCGCGGCTATCTGATCGTGGACCGCGTCGGCATCAACGTGCTGCGCGATCCGTTCAGCGCGAAGCCCTATGTGCTGTTCTACACCACCAAGCGCGTCGGCGGTGGCGTCCAGAACTTCGAAGCCATCAAGCTGATGAAGTTCGCGGCCAGCTAGCGCCAATCACCTCCCCCTCGTGGGGAGGTCGGAGAGCGAAGCGATCCGGGTGGGGGGCAAGTGCCTGCCACCGCCCCCCACCCGAAACGCTTTCGCTGTTCGCTTCCGCTCACCGCTCAACCGTTTCGACCTCCCCACAAGGGGGAGGTGATGGATCAATCATGTCTCTCTCGTTAAACACCCCGCCCGCCGCGGAGCCGGTCGCGCTCGATGCGGCGAAAGCGCATCTGCGCGTGGATACCACCGATGACGACGCGCTCATCACATCGCTCATCGCCGCCGCGCGCGCTCGCGCCGAATGGCACACCGGCCGCGCCTTCGTCACGCAAAGCTGGACGCTTTGGCTCGATGCGTGGCCGTGCAACGGCATCATCGAGATCCCGCTGCCGCCGCTGCAAAGCGTGGCGTCCGTCACCGCCTATGCTCTGGACGACAGCGCCACGGTTCTCGATGCCGCGACGTACCAGATCGACACCGCCGCATCGCCCGCGCGGCTGGCGCTGAAGCCGGATGCTTCGCCGCCCGTCGCCTTGCGCGCGCTGAACGCCATCGCGATCGCCTTCACCGCCGGTTACGGCGACGCGAGCGACGTTCCCGCGCCGATCCAGCGGGCGATCCTGATGATCGCCGCCGCGCTCTATGCCCATCGCGGCGACGAAGCGGTGGAGCTTCCGCAGGAAGCGCTCGCGCTGCTTGCGCCTTATCGCGTGGTGAAGCTGTGATCGGCGAGCTGAACCAGCGCGCGCGGATTCTCGCGCGCGCGACCACGCCGGACGGCGCGGGTGGATACACCGAAACCTGGAACACCGCCGCCACGGTGTGGGCGAAGCTGGAACCGCTCTCCGGCGACGAAGCCTTCGTGGCGCAAGCCATCCGCACCCGCGCGCGTTATCGCATCACCGTGCGGCGCAATCCGGCAATCGAGCCCGCGCGCCGCGTCGTTCTTGGCACGCGCACGTTCCGCATCCTCGATGTTCTGGACGACGCATCGCCGATGCTCACGCTGCTTTGCGAGGAACTGCCATGACCAACGCCAGCTTCGCGCTGCAGAGCGCGGTGTTCGCCGCGCTCTGCGCCGACGAGACGATGCAATCGCTCGTGGGCGTGCCGCCGCGCCTTTACGATGCCGTGCCGCCCAATCCGGTGTTTCCCTATGCCGTGCTGGGCGACGGCAGCGAAACCAACGCCGGCACCGCGACGGAGGAGAGCAGCGAACACATCCTCACACTCACCGCCTGGTCGCAAAACGGCGGCCACGCGGAAAGCAAAAGCATCGCCGACGCCATCCGCTTCCGCCTCAACAACGCCACCCTCTCGCTCGACGGCCACGCGCTGGTCGATCTGCGGTTCGTGGATTGCGATTACGCGCGGCAGACGGATGGCGAAACATATAGCGCCAAGTTGCGGTTCAGAGCTGTGACCGAGCCTATCTAACACCACTGTCATCCCGGCCCAGCGATGCGTCAGCATCGCGCAGAGCCGGGACCCATCGTGCAAGCGGCGCAATGGGTCCCGGATAGCTTCGCTGCGCTCAGCTTCCGGGATGACAATCGTTATTTTGAAGAGGGAAGAGAAATGACAGCCCAAAAAGGCAAAGACCTGCTCATCAAGATCGGTGACGGCGCCGATCCGGAAACCTTCACCACCGTCGCCGGATTGCGCGCCACGACATTGTCGTTCAACGCGCAGACCGTCGACGTCACCAACGCCGATAGCGCCGATCAGTGGCGCGAGTTGCTCGATGGCGGCGGCGTGAAATCCGCCTCCATCTCCGGCAGCGGCGTGTTCAAGGATGCCGCGTCGGACGCGGCGCTGCGCACCGCCTTCTTCAACCAGGCGCTGACGGACTACCAGATCGTCATCCCCAGCTTCGGCACCGTGCAAGGCCCGTTCAAGCTCACCGCGCTGGCTTATGACGGCCCGTATGACGGGGAATTGAAACTGTCGATGACATTGGCATCGGCGGGGGCACTATCGTTTTCAGGTGAATAGTGAGTGGAGGAGTAGTGAGTAGCAAAATCTACTCACCACTCACTATTCACTACTCACCGCTACTCAAAGGAGAAAACCATGACCAATCCCCTTCGCGGCGAAACATCCTTTCTTGCCGCTGGAGAAAAATTTGTGATGCGGCTCACGCTCGGCGCGCTTGCCGAGATCGAAGCTGCGTTCAACGTGGCGAGCCTTTCCGATCTCGCCACGCGTCTCAAATCCTTCGCCACCAGCGACATCGCCACCGTCGCCGCCGCGCTGCTGCGCGCGGGCGGGCATGACGTGACGGCGAACGATGTGCTCAAGCTGCCCGTGGATCTCGCCACCATCGTGCAGGCCATCGCGGATGTCTTCGCGCTGGTGAATCGCGAGGCGAGCGACGCAAGCCCTTTGGCCGCTGGCGGCAAAGGCTCGCCTTCGGCCTCGGCCGCCTGAAGCTGTCGCCGCAGGATTTCTGGAGCATGAGCGTGATCGAATGGAACGCCGCCGTGGAAGGCGCGGGCGCCAAGCCGCGCGCGCCGCTCGCCCGCGCCGACCTCGACCGGATGATGAAAGCCTATCCCGATGAGCAATGACGCAATCGACTCCGTGCTGAACGACGCCGCGCAGGCCTTCGCCGATTTCGCGAACGGCCCGGTGGCCTCCACCAGCGCCACCATCGAGCGCGCGGTGAATGCCAGCTTCAATTCCGTCGCCGCCACCGTCGCGCGCGCCGCCGTCAGCGGCAAAACCTCGATGGATCAGATGGTGGATGCGATCCTGGCGGATTTCGACCGCGTCGCAATCAAGGACTTCATCGCCAAGCCGGTGGAAGGCCTGGTGTCGAGCATCGCTTCGTCGCTGTTCGACGTCGCCGGCGGCCGCGCGGTGGGCGGCCCGGTGACGCCGGGCGCGACCTATCTCGTCGGCGAGCAAGGCCCGGAGCTGTTCACGCCCAGCGAGAACGGCGCAATCACATCGAACGCCAACCTCGCCGCGCCATCGCGTGCATCCATCGTGCTGAACGTGAACGCCCGTGACGCGCAAAGCTTCCTGAAAAGCGAAAGCCAGATCGCGGCGATGATGTCGCGCGCGCTGGCGAGAGGGCAGAGGAATATGTGAACCAATCGCCTCCCCCTTGTGGGGAGGCCGACAAAATTCGAAGCGCAGCGAAGAATTTTTCGGGTGGGGGGGACGATGCGTGCCGTTCCCCCACCCGGATCGCTTCGCTCTCCGACCTCCCCACAAGGGGGAGGTGATGAGGACATCATGAACTTCCACGAAATCCAATTCCCCACCTCCATCGCCATGCATTCCACCGCCGGGCCGGCGCGCAAGACGGAGATCGTCACGCTCGGCTCCGGCTTCGAGGAGCGCAATGCGGTGTGGGCCAATTCGCGCCGCGCTTACGATGTCGGCTTCGGCGTGAAGACGCTGGACGATCTTCACGCCGTCATCGCCTTCTTCGAAG
>JAFECN010000308.1 GCA_018242145.1 Pseudomonadota bacterium | reverse complement strand
GGTGTGCCACGGCCCGCAAGGAAAGGGCAATCGCGAAATGGGCGCGCCAAATCTCACGGACAATGAGTGGCTCTATGGTCCAAAACGCGAGGATATCCACGATCAGATCTGGAACGGTCATGGCGGCGTGATGCCGACATGGGGCGGCCGGCTTTCACCGGAAACCATCAAGGCGCTGGCCATCTACGTCCACAGTCTGGGCGGCGGCGAATAGCGGGGAGACACCGTGACGGTGCACACGGTCGTTACAAGGCGGGAGCCGGCCGAAGCGGCGCATGGTGTCGAGACGTCCGACGCGCAGGCCAGCAACAGCGCCGCCAATCGCAAATACTATAAGTCGCGCGTCCCGATCTATCCGAAGATGGTGCAAGGCACCTACCGGCGCATCAAATGGATCGTCATGGCGGTCACGCTGGGCATCTATTATCTCGCACCGTGGATCAGGTGGGATCGCGGCCCCGCGGCACCCAACCAGGCCATCCTCGTGGATCTGGCGCATGAGCGCTTCTATTTCTTCTTCATCGAGATCTGGCCGCAGGAAGTCTATTACATTACGGGCCTTCTCATCATGGCGTCGGTGTCGCTGTTCTTGGTGACCTCGCTCTTCGGCCGTTTGTGGTGCGGCTATGCGTGCCCGCAGACGGTATGGACCGATCTTTTCATCTCTGTGGAAAATCTTATCGAGGGCGACCGCAGCGCCCGCATCCGGCTGGCGAACGCGCCGTGGTCGGCCGGCAAGATCGCCAAGCGCGTGTCGAAACATGCGATCTGGCTCCTGATCGCGGTCGCGACGGGCGGCGCCTGGATCTTCTATTTCACCGATGCGCCGACTCTGGCGCATCAACTGCTCACAGGCTCCGCTTCCGTCGTAGTTTACGCCGGCATCGGCGCTTTCACCTTTACGACCTACGCGCTCGGCGGGCTGATGCGCGAACAGGTCTGCACCTATATGTGCCCCTGGCCGCGAATTCAGGGCGCGATGACCGACCGCGAAGCGCTGAGCGTCACCTATCGCGCCGACCGGGGCGAGCCGCGCGGCCCCCACAAGAAAGGACAATCCTGGGAAGGCCGCGGCGCCTGCATCGATTGCCGGCAATGTGTCGCCGCGTGCCCGATGGGAATAGACATCCGCGACGGATTGCAGCTCGAATGCATCAACTGCGGCTTGTGCATAGACGCCTGCGACGACGTCATGGTGAAGGTCGGCCTGCCGACCCGCCTGATCGCCTATGACAACGAAGCCAATGTCTCCCGTCGCATGAAGGGCGAGCCGGCGCGCTTTCGTTTCGTCCGTCCGCGCACGGTTCTCTATGCCGTGGTGCTCGCGATCGTCGCCGGCGTGATGATCTTCAGCTTTGCCAACCGGCGCACCATCGACCTCGACGTGCTGCGCGACCGCAACCCGAACTTCGTCACCTTGTCGAGCGGCGCGGTCCGCAACGGATACACGCTCAAGCTGATGAACCGCTTCGATCGGCCGCGGGCGTTCGTTCTCGATCTGGCCGGGATCAAGCCGCAGGCCGTGAATGTGGTCGGAATGGGCGATGTCCATCTTCCCGTCACGCTCGACGTCGAAGCGGACAAGGTGCGCACGCTCCGCGTTCTTCTGACGGTGGCGCCCAGGGATCTTGCGCCGGGTTCGCGGCAAATTCAGTTCCTGCTGAGCAATTCGGCGCATACCGAGACCCGCAGTGTCAGCGCTGTATTCGTATCGGGGAGAGCACCATGACCGGTAAACTGACCGGCGGCGGAGTCCTGCTGTGGCTGATCGGCTTTTTCGGCGTGATCATCGCCATCAACGTCTATTTCATCACGGCTTCGGTCATCACCTTCCGCGGCGAGGATGAGCAGAAGCCCTACCTGCAGGGCATCGAATACAATCAGACGCTCGAACGCCGTGCCGAGCAGGAAAAGCTCAACTGGAATGCCACGATCTCCGCAAGCCGTCTTAAGTCCGGCGCGGTGCGCGTGACCGTGACGATAGCGGATGCGCGGGGATTGCCGCAGACGCGGGTGAAACTCTCCGGCGAACTGCGCCACCCGGCTGACGAGAATCGCGACCACGCGATCGTTCTGCACGAGGCCGGCGGCGGACGTTATGAAACCGATGTCCGGGGCGTCGCGCCGGGCGCATGGGACGTCATCGTCGAAAGCGCCTCCAGCAACCGGCCGTTCGAGGCGATCCGCAGACTCTGGATTTCCTGATGCTCACACGAGCGCCCGAGCTTGCCGAAGATATGTCGCGGTTTCTGCGGCAAGAAGCGGATGGCGCAACGGCGTTCGATATCGTGGTCAAGGGCGCGCATTGCGCCAACTGCATGGCCAAGATCGAGCGCGGCGTGGGCGCGATCGCCGGCGTGGACACCGCGCGGCTCAATCTCTCCACCGGCAAGCTGCATGTGCGATGGCGCGGCGCGGTTGCCCCGGCAGCGATCCTCCATCGCGTGCGTTCGTTGGGTTATGAAGCACAGCCCTACGATGCGCCGGACGTTCTCGATGCCGGGGAAAAAGAAGGCCGCGACCTGCTGCACGCGTTGGCGGTGGCCGGTTTTGGCGCTGTGTTCGTTGTCGGCCTGACGGACGCCATCTGGTATGGCGGCACGGACATGAGCATCCGTTTGCGGGATGCCTTTTTCTGGCTCGCCGGCGCCGTGTCGATTCCGCTGACGCTCTATGCAAGCCTGCCGTTCTTCCGTTCGGCGTGGAGAAGCCTCTCCCATCGCCAGACCAACATGGACGTGCCGATCAGCCTCGCCATCGTGCTGTCCCTCGCGCTGAGCGTTTATGTGACGGCCACGCATGGCGAGAGCACCTATTTCGACGCTGCCATCATGCTGGCATTCCTGCTTCTGATCGGGCGCTACCTCGATTTCCGCCTGCGCGACCGTGCCCGCGGCGCCGCGCGGCACCTTCTCGCGCTTCAATCGGCGTTGGCACGGCGATTGAAACCCAATGGCGCGGTGGAAACCGTGGCCGGCGGAGACCTCGTTCCCGGCGACCGCGTGCTGCTGGCAAGCGGAGAACGCGCCCCGGTCGATGGAGTCCTTAGCGACGATACGGAGGTCGATGTCTCGCTGGTCACCGGCGAAAGCGCGCCCGTCAGCATGGCGAAAGGCGCGGCGATCCATGCCGGATCGATCGTCGTCGGCGTGCCGGTGACGATGGTTGTAACCGCGCGCGTCGAGAACTCGCTTGTTGCCGATCTGGCGCGGCTGCTGGAAGCGGGACAGCAGCGGCGCAGCCTCTATGTCCGCATGGCGGACCGGGCCGCGAAAGCCTATGTGCCCTTCGTCACCGGCCTGTCGCTGGTCGTCTTCGCGGGATGGCTGATCGCCGGTGCCGCGCTTGCGTTGGCGGTCACCAACGCGATCACGGTCCTGATCATCACCTGTCCCTGCGCGCTGGGACTGGCCGTCCCCGCCGTGCAGATCGTGGCAACCGGCCGGCTCTTCGAGCGCGGCATATTCGTGAAATCGGGCGACGCGCTGGAGCGGCTCGCGGAAATCGACACCGCCGTCTTCGACAAGACAGGAACGCTCACATTCGGTGCGCCGCAGTTGGCGAACGCACAGGATATTCCGCGCGATGTGTTCGCCGCCGCCGCGATGCTGGCCCGCGCCAGCAATCACCCGCTCGCCAAAGCGCTCGCGAGCGCGGCGGGCGAAGGGCCGCTTGCTGCCAATATCCGCGAAACGGCGGGCGCGGGCCTCGAAGCGGAAGTGAACGGAGTCCGGCAACGGCTGGGCAGCGCCATCTGGTGCGGCGCAAGTTCCAGCGGCCAATCGAGCGAACTCTGGTTCCGCAACGGCGAGCAGACGCCCGTGCAGTTCCGCTTCCATGACGAGATTCGCCCCGAAACCAATGCGCTCATTGCGAATCTCAAAGCGCGCGGGATCGCCATTCACATGCTGACGGGCGATCGCGAGGCGGTCGCGGCGGATCTGGCAGCGAAAGCAGGCATCGACAACTGGCAGGCGGAAATCGATCCGAAGGCCAAAGCGGCTTATCTGGAGCGATTGCGCGCCGCGGGCCGCAAGGTCCTCATGGTCGGGGATGGTATCAACGATGCCGGTGCGCTTGCGCTGGCCCACGTCTCCATCGCGCCCGGCACGGCCGCCGATGTGAGCCAGCGCGCCGCCGACATGATCCTGCGCGGCAACAGCCTCTCGCCCATCGTCGAAGCGGTGGATGTCGCTCGCAAAGCGCGACGGCTGGTGAACCAGAATTTCGCGCTCGCTGTTCTCTATAACATCATAGCCATCCCGATGGCGGCCTTCGGCATCGCGACGCCCCTGATCGCGGCGGCCTGCATGGCGGGCTCTTCGCTTGTCGTGACGATCAACGCGCTGAGGCTCGCGCGCCCCTTCGCATGAGCGGCTTCGCCCTTATTATTGCAGCAGCCTTCGGCTTCGGACTTTGCGCGCTCGTCCTGCTCCTATGGGCGCTGGGGAGCGGCCAATACGACGACCTCGAAGGAGAAGCCAACCGCATACTGCTGGATGAAGACGAGGAGTAGTCGGACCTGGCAAAGACGCGATTGACGCGGATGCCCGCATACGCGCGGCGGAAAACATTCATCGGCATGGGATTGCCGCCGAAGCCAACCGCTCATTCTGGTAAGCGGCGTTGCATGGTATGCTGGCGAAACCATTCAATACGGAAATGGCGATGCGCGCCGGCATTGCGAACAAAACGGTGAATGAACGCGATCTTTTGACCGAGGAAATATGCGGTTGGAAACGCCACGCATGACAATCCGGCCCTGGCAGGCGAACGATCTGCCGGCGTTCGCCGCGATCAATGCCGATCCCGACGTCCGCCGCTATTATTATCCGTCGCGTCTCACCCGCGCGGAATCCGATGCCGTTGTGGAATCCTGCATGCGGCATCTCGCCGAGCACGGTTTCGGATTTCTCGCGCTGGAACGGAAAGCGGATGGCGCGCTTGTCGGCGGCGCGGGCCTTTCCTGGACGGATATCGTTCCCGGCGAACCGGCGGTCGAGATCGGCTGGATTCTGGCGCGCCGGTTCTGGCGTGAGGGCTATGCGCGCGAGGCGAGTCTTGCATGGCTCGCCCATGGCTGGTCGCTCGGCCTGCGCGACATCGTGGGTTACACGTCCGAGATAAATTCGCCGTCGCGCGCGCTCATGGCGGCGCTGGGCATGCGGCGCGATCCCGCGGACGATTTCCGCGATCCCACGGTTCCGCCCGATAACCCATTGTCGCCGCATGTTCTCTATAAAATCGGCAATCCGGGCGGCGGAACGGCGGCAACTTGCCCTCCCGCCGGGCCGCCCCTATAAGGCGCGCAAATTCCCCATTCGGAGCAGAGAAATGGCCGTTGAGCGCACCCTTTCCATCATCAAGCCGGACGCCACGCGGCGCAACCACACCGGCGCCATCATCGACCGTTTCGAGAAGGCGGGCCTTCGCGTCATCGCCTCCAAGCGCATGCAGCTTTCCACGGCGCAGGCCGAGGCGTTCTACAACGTCCACAAGGCGCGCCCGTTCTTCAAAAGCCTCTGCGAGTTCATGACCTCCGGTCCGGTCGTCGTGCAGGTTCTGGAAGGCGACAACGCCATCGCCAAGAACCGCGACGTGATGGGCGCCACCGATCCGGCGAAGGCCGCGCCCGGCACCATCCGTAAGGACTTCGCGGAATCCATCGAGGCGAATTCGGTGCACGGCTCCGATGCGCCGGAAACCGCCGCGCATGAAATCCGTTTCTTCTTCTCCGACCTCGAACTGGTTGGATAAGACGGTGTAGCCCGAGACCCGAACGATGGACTTCCAGATGAAAGACAAGGTTGTTGTCGTCACGGGGGCCACGTCGGGGATCGGGGAAGTCGCCGCCGACCGGCTGGCGCAGAAGGGCGCGCGCATCGTCTTCGTCGCGCGCGACCATGAGCGGGGCGAGGCAGCGCGCAAGCATTTCCGCGCCATCGCCGGCCATACCGACCACACGGTGCATTACGCCGATCTCACCAGCCTCGCGGAGCAGAAGCGCGTGGCGAAGGAGATCGCGGACAGCGAGCCGCAGATCGACGTGCTCATCAACAATGCCGGCGCGATGTTCGGCTCGCGCCAGGTGACGGAAGACGGTCTGGAGAAGACCTTCGTCCTGAACCATATGTCGTATTTCACGGTCACCAACATCCTGCTCGACCGGCTGAAGGCGACGCCGGGGGCGCGCATTGTCTCCACCGCGTCGGACGCGCACAAAGGCAACAAGCTGAACTTCGACGATCTGCAATCGGAGAAGAGTTATTCGCCCTTCGCCGTCTATGGCCGCTCCAAGCTGATGAACATCCTCTTCACGCGCGAACTGGCGAAGCGGCTGGCGGGAACCGGCGTCACCGCGAACTGCCTGCATCCGGGTTTCGTCGGCACGCGCTTCGGCGATCAATCGGGCGGGCTGATGGCGTTCGCCATCAAGATCGCGAAGAACTTTGCGCTCACGCCGGAGCAGGGCGCCGAAACGATCATTTATCTGTCGTCTTCCGACGATGTCGCCGACAAGACCGGCGGCTATTATGAGAAGAAGAAACTCATCGCGCCGTCCCGCGCCGCGCAGAACGATGCCGATGCCCGACGGCTGTGGGACATTTCGGCGAAGCTCGTGGGGCTCGGG
>JAFECN010000307.1 GCA_018242145.1 Pseudomonadota bacterium | reverse complement strand
GCCAGCCGAAGCGCAGATTGCTCTGCACCGTCATATGCGGAAACAGGCGCGCATCCTGAAACATGTAGCCGACGCGGCGTTTCTGCGGCGGCACGAAGAGTCCGGCATCCGTGTCGAGCACCGTGTCGCCATCGAGCGCGATCCTGCCGGACTGCGGGCGCAACAGACCGGCGATGGCGTTCACGATGCTGGTCTTGCCGGAGCCGGACGGCCCGAACAGGGCTGTGATGCCCGGCTTGTCCACGGCGAAATCGGCGGACAGCACGAAGCCGCCGAAGTCGTGCCGGATGCGAACCGAAATGCTCATCGCCCGGCGAACACCCGGATGCGGCGGTCGGCGAACTCCGCCAGCGTCACGCCGATCAACGCCAGCGCGATGGACAGAAGCGACAGGCGCGCGGCTTCCGCCTCGCCGCCGGGCGATTGCAGCGCGCTGTAGATCGCCAGCGGCAGAGTGCGCGTCTCGCCGGGAATGTTGGAGACGAAGGTGATGATGGCGCCGAACTCGCCCAGACACGCCGCAAACGCCGTGATCGCGCCCGCGATCACGCCTGGCAGCGCCAGCGGCAGGGTAAGATTGATGAAGCGGTCGAACGCGCCGGCACCCAATGTTTTCGCGGCGTCGGCGATGCCGGAATCGATGGCTTCGATAGACAGGCGGATCGCGCGAAACTGGAACGGAAAGGTGATGATCGCGGAGGCCAGCGCCGCACCCGTCCACGAGAACGCGAAGCGGATGCCCAGATGCTCCAGCAGCCACGCCCCCACTGGCGCGCGCGTGCCCAACACGATCAGCAGCAGATAGCCCACCACCACCGGCGGCAGCACCATGGGCAGATGCAATGCGCCGTCGATGATCGCCTTGCCGGGAAAGCGCCGATGCGCGAGCAGCGAGGCCAGCACGATCGCGACCGGCAAGGCGCAGGAAACCGCCACAGCGGAAATCCGCAGGCTCAGCAACAACGCGTCGGTCTCGGCGGGCGACAGCATGGAACGATGGGGATATGCCGGGTTCTATGGCGGAAAGATCACGCGCCAGACTTAGCACGGTTGGGTGTGACTGCGCATGCTTGACCTGCCGGGGGAGGGCTTTACCGTTGCGGCGGTCCGGCAGCGGGGGAACGGTTGCGCAAGCTCGGTGTGACGCTGGGATTGGCCGCGTTCGCGGCGACCCTTCTGGGGGCGGCCGATCATTTGCCCCACGCAGGGCCCGCGCCATCGATTGCGATACTGCCCGGTACCGGACAACCGCCGCAAGCGCCGCAAGCCGCGGTGGCGGGCTTCAATCCCGGCACCTATCTCATCCGCTACGACCGCTGGACCGATGCCGACGAGCGCGGCTTCGGCGAATTCCTGCGCGCCATCGGCGAATCCGATTGCCGCACGGTGAATGGCTGCCTGCATGCGTCCGCCAATCCTTTTCACGCAAGCGACCCGGAAGGCATCTTTTTCCGCGCCGACTGCGCCGACCTCGCCTATGACCTGCGCGCCTATTATGCGTGGAAGCGCGGCCTGCCGTTTTCCTATGTGAGCGACGTGCGGCCGGTGGGACGCTCGCGCGATATCCGCTACTCGCGCAACGGAAACAGCGTCGCGGCGCGGCACGATGTTCTCAGCGGCGCGATGTCGGGCTACGCGCTGATGGAAGAGCTGCGGGACGAGATCTCGTCCGCCACCTTCCGCATCCATCCCGACATCGACGATCCGGTGCCGGATTTCTACTCGCCCGCCATCAGCCCGAAGTCGATCCGCGCCGGAACCGTGATCTACGATCCCAACGGGCATGTCGCCATCGTCTATCGCGTCGATCCGGATGGGCGCATCAACTATATCGACGCCCATCCCGACAATTCGCTGACGCGCGGCTTCTACGACCTGCGCTTCGTGCGCGCGCGGCCGGCGATGGGCGCGGGGTTCAAGAACTGGCGCCGGCCGGTGCTGGTGGGCGCGACGCGCCGCGCCGATGGCGTCTATGTCGGCGGCCATATCGTCTTGCCGCGCAACAAGGACATCGCCGATTTCTCGGACGAGCAATATTTCGGCACCGGGCCGCGGCCCGCCGACGATTCCGACTGGGCTTCGGGACGCTTCCGGCTGAACGACCAGCCGCTGAACTATTACGATTTCGTGCGCGCGACCCTGGCGGGCGGGCGGCTGCAATTCGATCCGCTGAAGGAAGTTCACGACCTGGTGGATTCCAACTGCGCCGACCTGCAATACCGCGGCGAAGCGGTGGCGCTGGCGATCGCGGCCGGAATCGAAAACCGCGCGCAACCGGACCGGCTGCCGCAAAACATCTATGGCACCGATGGCGATTGGGAAGTCTATTCCACGCCGTCGCGCGATGCGCGACTGAAGACGGCATTCAAGGAACTGCGCGACAAGGCCGAGCGCTTTGTCGGCATGTATCGCCGCAATGATCCCCGGCTGCTCTACCGAGGCGCCGATCTCGTCGCGGACATGCTGGCCATCTACGACGCCGAAGCCGCCAAGTGCCGGATTCGCTATACGCGCAGCGACGGATCGCAGGTGGTTCTGGGCTATGAGGATGCGCGGCGGCGGTTGTTCCGCATGTCGTTCGACCCCTATCACTGCATCGAGCGGCGCTGGGGCGCGCGCGATGCCAACGAGCTTTCCACCTGCCACGACGGCGCGACGAAGCAGGCGTGGTATGCGGCGGAACAGAACCTGCGCAATCAGATCGACCGCACCTATGACGCCGAAATGGATTTCACGCTGGGACAATTGCGCGCGCCGGGGCCCGGCAAAGGCGTGGCGACGCCGCCGGACATCGACACGCGCGGCTATCTTCTGTCCGTGATGGGTGCCAAACGCGGCGAGATCGCCGCACGCTGACGGGGTTCAGCCGTTGCCATCGAGCGCTTGTTCGAGGTCGGCGATCAGATCGGCGGCGTGTTCGATCCCGGCAGACAGGCGCAGCAGGTCCATCGGGCATGGGGCGCCGGGGCCTTCGGTCGAACCGCGATGCTCGATCAGGCTTTCGGTGCCGCCCAGCGACGTCGCGCGCTTCCACAGTTTCACCCGCGCCGCCGTGGCGATAGCGGCGTCTTCGCCGCTCTTGATGCGGATGGAGAGCATGCCGCTGAAGCCGCCCGTCATCTGCTTCGCCGCGACGGCGTGACCGGGATGGTTCCTGAGGCCGGGATAGAGAACCTCCGCGATGCGCGGATGGCCGGTGAAATGCTCGGCGATCTTCTGCGCGTTCGCGCAGGCCGCCTTCACGCGCGGATAGAGCGTGCGCATGCCGCGCAGGAGCAGCCACGCCTCGAAGGAGCCGGGGATGCCGCCGACACGGGAGCGCACGCCGGAGAGGGCCTGCCAGTAATCGTCTTCCGCTTTCGTGACGAGCGCGCCCATCACGATGTCGGAATGGCCGTTCAGATATTTCGTCGCCGAATGCATGACGACATCGCAGCCCAGATCGAGCGGGCGCGTCAGCACCGGGGTGGCGACGGTGGAATCTGCGACAGCTTTCGCACCGGCTTTCTTCGCAATCTCCGCCACCGCGGCGATGTCGGTGATGTTCCACATCGGATTGCCGGGCGACTCGATCCAGACGAGCTTCGTCTTGCCCGGCCGCATCGCGGCTTTCACGGCATCGAGATCGCTCATCTCGACGGCCTCGACATCGAGGCCCCAGGAAACGGCGAAATCGAACAGCCACAGGCGCAGGCCCCAATACATCACCTTGGGGATCACCACATGATCGCCGGGCCTGAGCGCGAGAAAACACGCGCTCGCCGCCGCCATGCCCGAGGCCAGCAGCATCGCATCCTTGCCGTTCTCCAGCGCGGCGAGCACGGCTTCCGGCTGGTCGTAGGTGGGGTTGTCGGAGCGGGCATATTCGCGGCCGGAGCGGAACTGGTTGTCCGGATCGCGGATGAAGGTGGACGACAGATGGATCGGCGGCGAGACCGCGCGCGTGATTTCGTCGATCCAGCCCAGCGATTGCGCGGCGATGGTTTCGGGTTTTGCGTTTTTCATGGTCGCCTCACCACCTCCCCCTTGTGGGGAGGTCGATAAAATTCGGAGCAGAGCGAAGAATTTTTCGGGTGGGGGGAGCAAGTGGACAAATCCCCCCACCCGAAAAAGCTTCGCTTTTTCGACCTCCCCACAAGGGGGAGGTGATTTCTACAGAGAATGTCTCTTCAAAAATTCCACTATAGCGTTGTTGAACGTCTTGGGCCGGTCGATATTGGCGGCGTGGCCGGCGCCGTCGATCACAACCTTTTCGGCACCGGGAATCTTCTTCGCCATGTAGTCGGCGGCGATCAGGAAGTTGGTGTCGAGCGCGCCGACAACGACGAGCGAGGGCACCTTGATGTCCGGCAGGGAAGCGATCACCCGCGCATCGCGCTGCGCCAGCATGCCGCGTGCCGCCAGCTCCAGCCCGCGCGCGTCGCGGTGACGCGCGGTGCGCCGTTCGGCGGTGCTGCTTTCGAGCGGGCCGAGACCCTCTTGCGCATATTTCTGCGCCGTGCGCTCGGCATTGGCGTTCCAGTCCGCGCGCGGCTCGTCCTTCTTGAAGCCGGGGCCGGTGTCGATGATCAGCAGCGCCTTCACGCGCTCCGGATGGGCGAGATGAAAGGCGAGCGACATGTAACCGCCCAGCGACAAGCCGCCGACGACCGCTTCGCGCGCGCCGACGGCATCGAGGATCGCGGCCATGTCGGCAACGGTGTGCTCCTCGCTGTATTGGGATTGATCTTCGGGATAGTCGCTCTCGCCATGGCCGCGCATGTCCCAGAGGACGAGCGTGTGCTCTTTCGACAAGGGCGCGATCTGCCCGCGCCACATGGCGGAGGTGGAGGAATAGCCGTGGCTCAGCAGGATCACGGGACCGGAGCCGTGAACCTCGTAATAAATATCGACGCCGTCGCGGGTGAGTGTGGACATTCCTGACTCTCAATCAACTCCCCCGTGTGGGGAGGGACTAATTGGAATACTTCCTTCCGAGTGTGGCAACCGTCTCGTGGAACTCTGCCACAGTCTCTTCGATGATCTGCTTCACCGGCTTGATGCTGTCGATGCGGCCGGCGACCTGGCCCGAGAGGGCGATGGAGGCTTCCATGTCGCCGCCGAAATACAGATCCAGCGCGTTGCCGAACTCCGCCATGATATTGGCGGGCGGCTCCTTCTCGAACTTCGTGGTCTTCTCCGTGCGCAGCGCGCGCAGGGCCGGGCCGGGCCCGAAGCGGTTGAGGAACACCGTCGAGGTTTCTTCCGCTTCGAGGATCGCGGTCTTCCAGTTCTGATGCACCGGCGATTCGGCAGCGGAGACCATGCGCGTTCCCATCTGCACGCCTTCGGCGCCCAGCGCGAAGGCCGCCGCCATGGTGCGGCCATCGGTGATACCGCCCGCCGCGATCACCGGCTTGTCGATCTTCGAGCAGATCAGCGGCAACAGCACCATGCTCGCCACCTCGCGCGGATTCTTGAAACCGCCGCCTTCGCCGCCTTCCACCACCAGCCCATCCACGCCCGCATCGATCGCGCGCAAAGCCGCTTTCAGCGACGGCACCACATGGAAGACGTTCAGCCCGGCCTTCTTCAACGGCTCCACGATCTTCATGGGATCGCCCGCCGAGGTGGTGACGAATTTCACGCCCTGATCGAGAACGAATTTCACGATGTCGGGATCGCGCACGAATGCGAGCGCGACGTTCAGGCCGAAGGGCTTGGCGGTCAGATCGCGCATCTTTTTTACTTCGGCGCGCACTTCATCCAGGCGGCCGGAGGATGTTTCGATGATGCCGAGGCCGCCCGCGTTCGAGACGGCGCTGGCAAGCTGCGCGCGCGCGATCCAGCCCATCGGCGCCTGCACGATGGGATATTCGACGCCCAGCATGGCGGTGATGCGGTTGCGGATCGGCATGGCATGTCCCTCAATGGCGAGGCACACATGCTAGCCAAGAGACGGCGGCGGCGCGAGTTTCCGTCAGGTCAGCCTTTGATCCCGGCTCTTGGCGCAAAGGTCACGGCGCTCAGGATCATGTTCACGTTTTCGCCGTCATCGGACAGTGGAAAATGCAGACCGTCGAAATCGAGATGCGGCTGATGCAGCCATGCGGCGGAGCCGTAGATCCGCAAAATCACCTTGTTGCGCGCGATATGGGTATAGCCCGCGATAGCGCCTTCGACGGCCGCTTCGCCATAAGGCGCGAAGGCTTCGCGCAGCGTCTTGCCGGTGGCGTCGCTCAGCATGTGCTCGGTCACGTCGCTGCCGATCATGCGATAGCGGAAATCCGCAAATCCCGGCAGCGTGTCCACCAGAACGATGGCGCGGATATGCGCTTTCATTTCGGCGGGATTGATGTCGGCGCGCGAAGGCATCGCGCGCGTGCCGCGTTTGGCGTTCCAATAATCCTGAAGAAAGGCCAAAGCCGGTTTGGCGGAACGCGTAGGATTGAACTCGAACGCAACGTCGGGAAACGAAAAAGCCATGACAACCCACACATTGGACTCGCGGCCGGACGTCTTTGCGGCCCTGACCACCGCTGCCCGCAACACGCGCGAAGCAGCGATGCTCATGGTTCCCAGAATGGAGAAAAGGTCAATACGCGCCGTGTGGAATCGGCCATGCGGATGGCGACGCATCCCAAAATGGTCACATCACCAGCGCAGCAGTTTGCGGCCCAGAAGCGCGCCGGCAACGGATACGAACGCAATCGCGAGCGTGTACCACGTCGCCACGAAGAGCGGGGAATCGTCGAAACAATGTGCAGCGTAAAATGTTGCGCCGATGCCGCCAGCGACCAGTCCGGCGATCGCACCGGCGCGCATGGGATGTTGCGGCGCACCACGGCGCAATGCCCACAACATCAGCGCCAGCGGCCCGATGGAAAACACCGGGATCATGGTGGTGCAGAAGCGCATGTTGTGGCCGATGAGCCGCGGCATCCAAAGGTCCGACGGCAGCGCCACCATCTCCGCCGCTACCGCGAGCACGAGCAGCACGGGCGCCAGCAAAAGCAGCGGACGCCAGCGGCTGCGGCGAACTTCGGGCCGCGCCATGTCGCGCGCGACGAGAACCGCGGTGGCGGCGAGCGCCAGCGTGACCACGAATTTGAAATCGAAGCGCAGGGTGTGGATCGCGGACATGAAATCCCGCCGCGGGCCGAGCGTGAGAAGAAAGGTTGCGCCGGCGATGAGCGCGCCCGTAACGATAGCGACGGCAAAGGCACGGCGCGGCGCGGTTTGTTGCGCGGGCGCATCGGCGGACAACGCGGCGATGAGATCGTCGGTCTTCATGCGCCCTCACGATAAAGCGCGGCCAGCTTCTTCAGCCCGCGGTGGAATGCGACTCGCACCGCGCCTTCGCTCATGCCGAATTTCGCCGCCGTGTCCTTGATGCTGTTGCCGTCCAGCGAAATGGCCGACACGACGCTTTGCTGCTTTCCATCCAACCGCGAGACGAGCTTGCTCAATTCGGTGTGCGAGCTTTCCGGCTCCGGTTGCGCGTCGGGCAGGATTTCGATCAGGCCTTCTATCGGCACTTCGCCGCGGCGGCCCCGGCGGCGCAGCACGTCGATCAGCTTGTGGCGCGCGATCGCGTTCAGCCACGGCAAAAAGGGCTGATCCTGCATCCAGGTCTGGCGCTTCAAATGGATCGCCAACAAAATCTCCTGCACCACATCCTCGGCATCGGCATTGCCCACGCCCGACCGCGCCAATCCGTTGGCCGCGAATTTCCGCAGCCTCGGCGCGAGGGCCTCCAGAAGCTCGCGATAGGCGGCGGCATCGCCCGCCAGCCCCGCGCGCATCAGCGCCGCCCACGCCGTCTCGGGCAAGGCATCGTCAGGTTTGTTCGCGGCGGGCATGCCGGTTGTTACAGCGAATTCACGCGCGATTCCACGCCGTCGCCCCCTAATTCCGGCGATGGCGGCGGCGATGCACGGGCGCGGCGGTGGTGGGCGGCAGCGCGTCCGTCGCCTTCGGCGTGGCGTTGTTCAACGTCCAGCCCACGATGTCCCGGATCGCCTCTCCGGTCGCCTGATTGAACGCCTGCACCACGGCGGGGATGCTGTTCGCGCCCGCCTGCGCCTCGCGGCGCGCATCGAAGGTAGCCACGACATCGTGATGGTTGGCGGTGATGAGCTTTGCCACCAGGTCGACCACCACATCGGGCGCACCGTTCTCGCTGGAATAATGCGCGGCGAAGTCCCGCACCTCGGTCACCACGAGAAGATCGGCGCGCACGCCGCCGGAGGTGGGGCCGACGGCCTTCACCTTGCCGCTTTTCTCCAGCGCCTCGACCAGCAGATCCTGGACAAGCTCGCCGGTCTGATCGGTCCAGGCGGCGTTGGCGTAGTAATCCATTGTCTGGCCGCGCTGCAGGGCGATGCGCTTGGTGTCGAACACATCGGGCACGTTCGGCGCCGGCACGGCGATCTGCCATGTCGTGGCGGGCGCGTCCGCCACCGGGCCGAATTGCGGCTTCAGGACATAGATCTGCGGCGGCGCCTCGGTGGGGCCGAGAAGGCTGCCGCAAGCCGAAAGGACGGCGGCGGAGAAAACGACGAGCGCCGCGCGGCGCAGGGTGCGGGAGAGCGTGCTCATTGGGGCGTGTATCCTTTGCGGCGATCACCAAAGAGGAATTTGGTGGGCTCGCGTTCGAGCCCGTTGGAAAGCTTGGTCAGGCTGCGCGCAAGCTGGCGCACCTGATCGGAAAGCTGATCCAGATTGGCGCCGTTGACGGCGGCGTCCGCATCGTCCGCGAGGCGGCTGACCTTGCCCACCGCGACATTCGCGTTGCCCAGCGTGGTGTGCAGCGTATCCAGATTGTCGTTCAGCTTGGCGGAGGCGAGCGAGACGTTGTGCAGCGTGGTATTGAGATCGCCCTTGCGCGCTTCCAGCACGTCGGTGGTGCTTTTCACATTGGCGAGGATGCCGGAGAAGTTCTTCAGGTTCTGGTCGCTCAGCGCGCGGTTCAGCCGATCCGCCACATGGTTCAGCTTGGCGATCAGTTCCGGCGCGGATTGCTCCAGTTGCTGCAAGGTCGATTGCTTGGATTTGATGACCGGATAGTCGCCGAACATCTTGCGCTCCAGCACCGGGGCGTTCTTCGAGCCGCCGTCGATCTCCACATAGGAGCCGCCGGTCAAGCCTTCGCTGGCGATGGAGGCGATGGAGTCGCTGGGGATGCGCAGCGTCGGATCGACCTGCAGATCCACGATCACGCGCTTGGGATCGTTGGGATCGAAGGTGAGCTTGGAGACATGGCCAACATTGATGCCGTTATAGCGAACGGTCGTGCCATCGCCCAGGCCGGTGACGGCACCGGTGAAATAGGTGCGGTAATAGGCGTATTCCGACGAATATTGCGCGCCCGCCAGCCATAGCAGCGCCACGAAGAAACCCAACACGCAGGCCAGCACGAAGGCGCCGACCGCGACATAATTTGCTTTGGTTTCCATAGCTCCCCCTTACATATCGCCCAGCGCCGCGTGTCCGCGCGGGCCGGAGAAATATTCGTGAATCCAGGGATCGTCGTCCCTGAGTAATTCCTTGATCGTGCCGACGGTGATCTTCTTGCGCACCAGAACGGCGATGCGGTCGGTGGCGGCGCGCAGCGTGTCGATGTCGTGCGTCACCAGGAACACGGTGAGCCCGAGGCTTTTCTGCAGGTCGCGGATGAGCTGATCGAACTGCGCCGCCGAGATCGGATCGAGACCGGCGGTCGGCTCGTCCAGAAACAGAAGCTCCGGATCGAGCGACAGGGCGCGCGCGAGGCCCGCGCGCTTCTTCATGCCGCCGGAAAGCTCGGACGGATATTTGCGCGCCGTGTCCTCGGGCAACCCCACCAGCGACAACTTCATCGCGGCCAGCTCGTCCATCAGATGCTGGGGCATGTGCGTCCAGCGGCGCATCGGCACCTGGATGTTCTGCGCCACCGTCATGGACGAGAACAGCGCACCCTCCTGAAAAAGCACGCCCCAGTGCAATTGCAGCCCACGCATGTCTTCCGGCGCGATGCCGACGGTTTCCTGCCCGAAGACCTTGATGCTGCCTTCCAGCGGCTGGTTGAGGCCGATGATGGAGCGCAGCAGCACGGACTTGCCGGTGCCTGAGCCGCCGACCACGCCCAGCACTTCGCCGCGGCGCACATCCAGATCCAGATGATCGTGAATGATCTTTCCGCCGAAGCCGTTCACCAGGCCGCGCACCTTGATGACGATATCTTCCTTCTTGCCGGCGCGGAGGCTGGCATCCTTTTCCGCCCTGCTGCGCACGGCGGGTTTCATCTTGCCCATGCCGCTCATATGCCCAGCACCGAGAAGAGAACGGAGAACCCGGCATCCGCCGCGATGATGAGAAAGATGGATTCCACCACCGAGCGCGTGGTGAGCTTGCCGACCGACGCAGCGTTGCGCTCCACCCGCATGCCTTCGAAACAGCCCACCAGCGCGATCATGAACGCGAAGACCGGCGCCTTGATGAGACCCACCATCAGGGTTTTCACACCGATGGCGTTCTGCAACTCGCGCATGAAGGCGGGAATGGTAACGCCAAGGTCGAAATAGGTCATCACCAGCCCGCCGATGATGCCCACGACATCCGCATAGAAGGTGAGAAGCGGCAACGCGATGATGAGGCCCAAGACGCGCGGCAGCACGAGGACTTCCGCGATGTTCAGGCCGATGCTCTGCATCGCATCGAGTTCCTCGTTCACCTGCATCGAGCCGATCTGCGCGGTGAAGGCGGAGCCGGAGCGGCCCGCGATGATGATGGCGGTGACAAGCCCACCCAACTCACGCAGAAAGCCGATGCCGAGGAAATCGATGGTGTAGATCTGCGCGCCGAAACGCTTGAGCTGATCGGCGCCTTGATAGGCCAGCACGATGCCGAGCAGGAAGGCGAGCAGCCCCACGATGGGCAGCGCGGTCAGGCCCGTCTCTTCGATCTGATGCACGAGCGCGGGGAACGGAAGCTCGCGCCGCGGTGAGAGGAACGCTTCGATCGTTTCGATCGTGATGCGCCCTAGAAAGCCCAGCATGTCGCGGCCCTGCCGCAACGCATGGACCGTGCCTTCGCCCGTGCGCTCCAGAATGCCGACGAAACCCTTGTGCGGCGGATGGGTGACGGGCGGCGCGCTGTGATCCTTCTCCATCGTGTCGAGAAGGGCCTGATATTTCTCGGGAACGGAGAGCGCGGCTTTCGCGCCGAGCTTGTCGGCTTCGCGCTTGGTGCGCAGCAGAAGCCAGGCGCCGCCGGAGTCGAGCGAGTCGATGCCCGACGCATCGATTTGCAGATCGCGCGCGCCCTTGAGGTCGATCTTGCCCAGATCTTCGTCGATCTTGGTGAGTTCGCTGAGCGTCCAGTCGCCGGTGCAGACAAGGCGCGCGCGGCCCTGCCCGGTTTCCAGCTTGGCTTCGGCCGCATGGGCCACCGGCAAGGTGACCTGAAAGTTTTTCACCATGTCGGAAGCATGCCCTGGCGGACCCCCAATCCGTCCATGGCAATGTGACAAGTCGCGGGCTAATTCACAATAGTTACAAGCACTTCTTTGTAACGCTGTGTGATTTGCTGCCGGTTTTTGTGGCGTCCGCCCGCCACCAGCCGGGTTCCCGCCCGCCAGACGCAATCCACCGCGGGCGCACCGCCGAAGATCCAGCTATCCAGAATCGCATCGCCGCTGCGTCCGGCAAAGGCTGGGTGCGTCGCGTCGAGACTGACAAGATCGGCAGGCCGCCCTTCCTTCAGTTCCGCAGGCGGCGCGCCGAGCGCCTGTACGCCACCGCACAATGCGCCGTCGAACAGGGAACGGCCCGTGGATGTGCCTTCGCCCGATGCCAAGATATTGCGGCCGCGCAGGGCGAGGCGTTGGCCATATTCGAGCGTACGCAATTCTTCGGCGGCACCGATGAGCACATTGGAATCGGAACCGATGCCGAAGCGGCCGCCCGATGCACGAAAATCCGGCGCCGGAAACAGGCCATCGCCGAGATTGGCTTCGGTGACCGGACACAGACCGGCCACCGCGCCCGATTTCGCGAGCCGCGCGGTTTCCTCCGCCGTCATATGCGTGGCATGGACGAGGCACCATTGCGCGTTCGCGCCCGCGTGATCGAGCAGCCATTCGACGGGCCGTTGCTTCGACCAAGCGATGCAGTCCTCCACTTCCTTCATTTGTTCTGCGGCGTGGATATGGATGGGGCCATCTTTTGCGAGCGGAACGATCTCGGCCAGTTCATCCGGCGTCACGGCGCGCAGCGAATGCGGCGCGATGCCGACGCGCGCATGGTCGAGCGATGCGACGGCCTTGCGGCTTTCCTCCATCAGCTT